>NZ_LWGE01001093.1:0-8606 GCF_001635315.1 Oleiphilus sp. HI0123 | reverse complement strand
GAATGATCTCGGATCAGAAGCGCATTCCTCTTTACAGTTTCAGCGTCGTATTCTTTTTGCCCTCGCATAATCGGTTTTAGCTCTTTCATAGCGCCTTTTAGATTATCCATTAAATCCATACGCTCTTTAATAATACCGGTCGCCCCGCCATGGCCATAAGCGACAGCTGAAATGGAAAAAATAGCCAAAATTATAATCACTGCATTTCTGTTCATGAACTCGTACCTAATCAATTTTCCACCAAGCGTTAGTTGAAGTTTACGCCTATAAATCACTTAATTTAATCTCTCTAGTTAACTACGAAAATGCCTTCAGGTGAAGCAAAACCAAACTAGCGGGTCGTTTCTCACTATAGTAAACATAAGAATTGCATATGTTGAGGTCTATTTATACATAAGGTGTCAGACAGACAATCGTGTGCGTCAGCACGATTATGTTTATACTCTCGAATATATTCTACCGATCATTACCCGGCTTGCTGGCCCTGACCACAGTCCGAAACTTATATAAGGCAAAAACCTAGTATGACCATCGACGCAAAAACGGTCTCGGCAGTACCCACCAATATCATCACTGGCTTCCTCGGTGTCGGAAAAACTTCTGCGATTCTGAACTTACTCAAACAAAAACCCGATAACGAACGATGGGCGGTACTCGTCAATGAATTTGGCGAAATTGGTGTAGACGGCAGTTTGTTTCAAGGCCAGAGCTCTCAAGAACAAGGCGTATTTATTAAAGAGGTGCCAGGCGGCTGTATGTGCTGTGCATCGGGCTTACCGATGCAAATTGCTTTAAACCAGTTACTTTCACGTGCCAAGCCCGACCGCTTGCTGATCGAGCCAACTGGGCTAGGCCACCCAATAGAAGTCTTAGAAGTACTGTCGGCAGAACACTATCAACAAGTACTCTCCCTACAAAAGACCCTCACATTGGTCGATGCACGAAAGCTAAGCGATGAGCGCTACACCCAGCATGATACCTTCAATCAACAGATATTGATTGCTGATATGATCATTGGCAACAAAAGTGACCTTTACCAAGACGGAGATGAAGCACAACTCACCCAATATATTAAGAAAACAATGGATAAAGCCCCTCCTGTTGTACTAACAAGTTATGGAAATATCGACATCGCACTTTTGAATGGGCCGACATCATCAGTGGTAACAGCCAAACATCACCATCATGAATCTGACGCACCTAGATTACTCATGGACTCGCCTATACCGGAAACAGGCTTTTTAAAAGCAACAAATAAGGGAGAGGGCTACGAAAGTATCGGCTGGCGCTTTTCGCCAGATAAGACCTTTAGCCATGCTGCACTTTTCAACTTCTTGAGTGGAGTCAATGCTGAACGAATGAAAGCCGTGTTTATCACTGACGAGGGAGTATTCGGCTATAACCTAACAACAGATGCCTTAACCGAGGTAGCACTGGATGAATGCCTGGAAAGCCGGATTGAAATTATTGGCAAGGGCTTATCTGCTGATATCGAAACTGAACTGATGGCTTGCATGTCAGAGCTCAACTAGTCTTTTCGAAAACGCTCTTTTAGATAATTTAAAGTACTTTGATCCCTTAAGGTCGCATCGGCGTGATTCGATTCATTAGCCAAGCTATTCGCTATCAGAGGATTTTCCTAAGTGCTTGCTAACCACAAAAGCCAGATAGCCAACAAGGGGTCTTGGAAAGTCATGCGCCATCCCTTCTATCTCGCGGAATTCAGCACCTTCAATCAGTTCAGCATTTTTTCTTCCGAACTTGATAGGAATGAGCCGATCTTCGGCACCATGAATAATCAAAGTGGGGACATTGACTCGCTGTGTAATCTTTTTGGTTTTCTTAGTCGCTACAATCGCAGAAAGCTGTCTTTTTGTACCGTACTTTTCAGCATCGCGCGCCAGAGCTTTCCGGAGTCGAGATTCTAACTCTTCTTGCTTTGGCGGGTGAGTCCTGCTGCTAATCAAACGGACGGTTTCCATTTTCAGGTCTAGCTGTTCTTCTTCGGCAGCCTGGCTCGACTTAAGCAAATGAAGCCCCAGCTTCATATTCCAAGGCATCACTAAACCACGACTATCTGCCGTAGACATGATCGAGGTTAAGCTAATAATACGATCATGATAAATACCAGCAATGATTTGAGCGATCATGCCACCCATTGAAGCTCCGACAATATGGGCCTGTTTACACTTTAGGTGGTCAAGCAGACAGACCGCGTCGTGGGCCATATGATATAGATCGTAGGGTGCGTCTATCTTCAAGCCAAACCAGTTTGCCAATACCTGTTTCAACACACGAGGAGCTGCATAGTGATCAAACTTGGTAGAAAGGCCAATATCTCGATTATCAAATCGGATAACGTAATAACCTTCTTCAGCAAGCAGATGACAGAACCGGTCAGGCCAAACAATCATCTGGGCACCTAAACCCATAATCAGAAGTACGGCAGGCCTTTTAGGGTTTCCGAAGGTCTCGTATTCAATACTTACATCGTTACATACAGCTTTAGGCATGGTGACAGCACGGAGGAAAAAACAATAACAATGGGTTTAAGTTTAGATGCCGATCGGAGATACGATGTGAAGGTTTTGTGTCAGTTCGGGCAATACAATTCGGTGGCAATGACCAGTTTGCCTTAGCGAGTTTCACTTGATATTTGTTCATATTGGGAATATATTCCCAATATGAACAAAGAAACGTTAAGCTACAAAAACACCTTAAGCCAATGTGTCATCTTTATGATGAAACCTTTGGTGCGCATACTCCTGAGGTCAGGAGTCGGTTTCTCTGACTTTGCCGAATGGGTAAAACATGCCTATGTGGCCGTTGCAGAAGAAGAGTTCACTGTCGATGGAAAGCCCCAGAGCACCTCTAGAATTTCGATTTTAAGCGGACTTCATCGAAAAGAGGTTGCACGAATTCGTAAAGAACTTGATGAAAGCAAGATTCCCACCACAACCACACCTGCCAACCGGGCAGAGAGAGTCATTAACGCATGGCTTAGGGAGCCGGCTTATAGCCGCGATCAAAACGCACCGCTAGACCTCCCTTTTAGCTCGAGTAACGCTGACACACCAAGTTTTGAGTCTTTAGTCAAAGAATATAGTGGCGATATTCATACAACGACCTTACTTGAAGAACTTACCCGTTTAGGTGCAGTGGAGAAACTTGAAAATGAACACCTACGGCTAAACCAATCCGGCTATATCCCGATACCCGAAAGCCTTGATCAGATTGAAGTCGCCGCACAATCAGCACACGATTTAATATCCACACTAAGCAACAATTTAAATCCAGATTCAGACGAACCTCGCTTCCAACGATCTGTTGCTTACTTGCACCTATCAAGTGACTCTATTCAAGAATTTAAACAATACAGCAAAAAAGAAAATGAAAAATTGTTGCTCAAGCTGAATAAGTGGCTTGCACAGCACGACATGCCATTAGCCGAACAAAAACACGCTTCCAATCAGTACAGAGCGGGAGTTGGAATTTATTATTTCGAAGAGCTCAACAATAAATCGAGCCAAGTTTAAAGGACCAACTGCAATGGACATTCAACATAAACTTAAGCCAAGTTTGTTTCTTCTCACCTTGAGCTTACTGTCATCTGTTTTCGTTGGCTGTAGTGAGTCCGAGAATGATGGCGGAATTACCGGAACGGGCGGCCCTCTGGAAAGCTACTTAAAGCACGGAATTGCTTCGAATAACCAGAACCCTAGCTATTGCGATATTTGCCTCGATGCCCCCGTACTCGAAAGCGATGGAAGTGCAGATGCCTCTTCTGACGAGTCAAGCGATAGCTACTCCCGAACTAATACTCAAGAAACAGGAGTCGATGAACTCGACTGGCTTAAGACCGACGGAAACCTGATATACAGCTACAATGGAGGTTCCGACATCAATATATTTGAATTATCGGAACAGACAGGTAAACACGAAGCGCTCAATACCATTACCCTCTCTACTTCACGTCATTACTTACAGGGCTTGTATCTGGAAGAAACACTCGAAAACAAAAAACTTATTTCAATCGCTAACGAATACGCTCAAGTCTATAGCGACTACTTCTGGCACTGGAGTGATAGCCGTATCAGTATTGATATGTATGACGTGGAAACACCTGAATCCACCATAGACAAAACCACATCTATACAGATAGAGGGTCAGTATGTCAGCAGCCGAAAAATCGGCTCAAAGCTCTATATCATTAGCCAATACAGTGCCTACCTCGACGACTATGTAATCTATCCCTATGAAGAAGATGATATTAGCCGTAACGAGTCATTAATCAGCAAGGCCACATTAGAAGACCTACTCCCAAGCGTCACCTTAAATGGCCAAACAAAGATTTTACTAGGTGAAAATGATTGCCATATTCCTAACGAGCCAGAAGATTCAACACAACCTACCCTGGCTATCGTTACTAAAATCGACCTTGGCGCTTCACATGATATGGCGCTTTCAGATATAAAATCCAGCTGCATCGCCGCCCCCATTGCCACAATCTACGCATCATTGAACGCCGTGTATATGGTAGAAAATGAATACAGTTACGAAAACGCAAATGATTCATCTTATAGCAGTACGGTCTACAAGCTAGACTATTCGGACAATGGTCTAGAGTTTGCTGGAAGCGTAGCCCTAAGCGGCCAAGTAGGCTGGAATGAACAGTTCAGACTTAGCGAGTATCAGGATCATCTGCGAGTCGTGACCACTGACCATTCCAGCACAGAGAGAAATATACATCGGCTACATACCATCAATATTGATGATACAGAGCTGAACCTGAATGCAACAATCCCTAATGAATCGGCTCCGGAAGCTATCGGAAAACCAGGAGAGTCAATCTACAGTGTTCGATTTGACGGTGACAAAGCTTATATCGTGACCTTTAGACAAATCGACCCATTTTATGTACTTGACCTATCTAATCACGACTCTCCTCGCGTCGCAGGTGAATTAGAACTGCCCGGCTTTTCAAACTACCTTCACCCCTTCGGCGATACACTTGTCTTTGGCCTAGGCCGCGGCTCGGAAGGTGGCGTCGCAACAAATAATATCAAACTCGCACTGTTTGACGTGAGCGATATGAGCAACCCGCTATTAGTGAATGAAGTACTGCTTGAAGGCGACACATCATATTCTCCTGCCGAATACACTCATACGGCCTTAAGTATCTTACCCGGCAACGATGAACACTCATGGCGTCTAGGTTTTTCAGCGAGCATATTAGAGGACTGGCAGTGGCAAAAAGACGCCTACTATCTTTTTGAGGTCAGAGATACTGAACACCCTGAGGGTGCTAGTCTAAATCAAGCCGGAAGCATAGTCGGTAGCGAACTCGGCACCGGGCAGTCAGGTAGTTATTACTATTCATCCTACGACCGAGGGGTTCTCACTGGCACTCACGTTCACTACTCTCATAGAGGATACTTGATCACAGAATTGTGGGATGACCTGGCTAACCCCGCTGACTGAATGAAACCCTTTTTTAAGCTTGTCGAAGCGTCAAGCTTACTTAGATGTAGGTGCAAACATTACATTTTCGACGCTACGTTTTGCCGGTTGATAAGTGTTCACTTTATGCTCGGCAGGGTAACCGATCGAAAGACCGCATAGCAGTTTATAGTCTTCTTCTATATCGAAATGCTTTTTGATCGGACTTGCCCAAGTGGCAATAGCGGCTTGAGGACAGGACCCCAACCCTTCTTCTACGGCAGCGAGCATGAGTGATTGCATAAAGATACCGGCGTCCAAAGCACTATAAAGACCAAGTTTGTCATTGATAAATATAAAAATTGCAGTGGGCGCACCAAAAAACTCAAAATTCTTTTGCATTTGCGCCTCACGTGCCTCGTAGTCACTTCTTTCAATGCCCAGTGTTTCGTATAGCCCCATGCCACAATCAAACTTGCGTTTCTTAAGCTCATCAGGGTAACTGACGTCGGGGTTATAATCGCCGTCGGGCAAAACACCACTTGTTAACCCCTGCCAAATTTTGCTTGGTAACGGAAGGCGCTTAATCCGGCTAGCTTTGGCGAACTTGCTAGATAATTCGTCAGCTATCTTATTTTTTGTGCTACCGCTAGCAATTGCAATTCGATAAGGTTGAGAGTTACCTCCACTGGGTGATAGCAATGCTTTGCTGATAACGCGCTCCAAGACATCATCCGGAATACTTACAGGTGTGAATTGACGAATGCTACGGCGCGTCTTCAAGGCTTCAGAAAGTTTCATAATTCGTCCTCATGTACCAATATTTCGAAGGTGTGTATGCAAGTATAAGCACGGGCTATTGGTTTATATATAACCTATAATGAAAGATACTATTGCGTTATCTGCAACTTCTCCCAGAAATGCACGTTAATGACACGCAGAAGAAGCTCGTCGTAAATGACGTATTATCGGTTTATCAGGCGGTCAAGGCAGGTATGGGAATCTCTATGCTCCCCAGTTATCTTATCGAAGAGGACATTAAAGCCGGGAGACTCGTCGAACTGTTCTCAGGACAAAAGAATACCCCCATGAAGTTTTTTTACTGTTCCCCTCAACTGAGTTTATGCCTTTAAAGTTACGCGTTTTTATAGATTTTATGTTAGATCAATTTGTCGATGCGTCTTAATACTCAAGGTGAGTGTCAGCTTGGCCAGATTCGATTAAAAGGTTGACGCCGCAATGTCGAATACCGGTTCGAGAAAAAAGCTTCGAATTCCAAACTACTCAAAACAGCAAGATGAGCAAATCAGCCGAGTTTGACCTCATTCACTTATCAACAGTCACCATGAGATATCGCTGCCAAAATACCTTTCATTGCCACATCTCTAACCCTGTCTATACTGAATACAAAAAGAACAAGCCATTCCTTCAATCAAACGGCCTTCAATATGTTTCGCGATGCAACAATACGTCTAAAAGTAATATCTGGATTTGCCCTATCCACACTCGTTATCCTTTTGGTTGGACTGATCGGTTTTAATGGTATTAGTAAGCTATCAGATAACCTATCATTTATCGTGGGTCCAGCATGGGACAGCGCTGATGGAGCGATGGAGGCAGAAATTGGTCTGGAAGCTCAAATGCTTGCAGTAGAGAAAATCTTTCAAGGTTATCATTACGATAAAGGGCTAGAGTCAATCAAGGAAGCCCAACAAAGCACCGATGAAGCGATAGATCAGCTCCGCGATGCAGGGCTCATGGACGCCACTCAAATCGAAAATTTTTCCTTAAACAAAAGTCAGTATAAAAAGCTGCTCGAAGAAGTGCTAAAAGAGTATAAAGACTTTGCCTTCTTAAAATATCAATATGATGAAAATGCAGAAAAATTCGTCAAACTAAGTAGCGAAATAGAAGCAATCGGAGATTCAACGGTCGAACAACTAGAAAAGTCCCCCTCTCAATTAGTCACATGGGATACTGGCCTAAATAATATGTGGTTGGCTGCCGATGGCGCAATGGAGTCTAGTATCGGCTTACTCTCTGGTCTCTACCATATGGCTCGTTTTATCGCAAAGAGCGAAGAGCATAGTGCCGCACAATACAATCTGAACGAAGCGCTCGCATTCCAAAAAGAAGCAGCAAAGGAAATGTTCAGTACTGGTGCATTCAAATTAAATGCAGGAAGCAAATGGCAAAACCTTAGTTATGAAGAGGCCTACACAAAACACTTAGACAAACATGAAGAACTAACAAAAAAGCTGTTTGCAGCAACTCACGCATATCAAACAACTCATATCAAATACATCACAATTGCTGACCAACTCCTGGTGCAGTTGGGTAAATTTGAAGAAAGCGGAGATCGAGTAGTTGAAAATGAAGTCGATGTCATTAATCAAATTCAACAGGCGACACTAAGCGTTATGACGATGACTGCAATTGGCGGCGTCGTGGTTGTGATTATCTTCTCTTTACTTCTACTGCGCTCAATCCTCAGCCCCTTAAACGAAATTAGCACGCGAATTGAAGACATAGCACAAGGAGAAGGAGACCTCACACTGCGTCTCAACATGGAGTCAAAGGATGAACTCGGCACCCTAGGAAATCACTTTGACAGCTTCCTTGATAACATCCATAACATTATTAGCCAGGTATCTAGTCGTTCTGTAACAATGTCGGCAGAGATCACGGAAATGGACAACGTTGCTCAACGAACAAATGAGAGTGTAGACGAACAAAGACGTCAAACAGACCTAATCGCTACAGCCATCAATCAGATGTCCTCAAGTGGTCGAGAAATTGCTCAAAATACCGAAAATGCGGCGAGAAGTGCGACCGAAGCGAAAATTGTCAGTGAAGAAGCCGAACAAATTGTCACCGAAGCAATCTCGACTATCGGCAGTTTATCAGCTGAAATTGAGGATGCCACAGGCGTCATCTCAACACTTGAAGATGAGGTCAATCAAATTGTAAACGTCCTCAACGTGATCGTTGGAATCGCGGAACAAACAAACCTCCTTGCTCTCAATGCCGCAATCGAAGCTGCGCGAGCAGGTGAGCACGGTAGAGGATTTGCTGTTGTTGCTGATGAAGTTAGAGGCTTGGCAGGACGCACTCAACAAAGCACAGAAGAAATACAAGAAATGATTGATCGACTCAAAAGTGGATCA
>NZ_LWGE01001092.1:0-14748 GCF_001635315.1 Oleiphilus sp. HI0123 | reverse complement strand
CCAAGGTTCGGTTGTACTTACCTAATTGAAGGACAACGCCTCTTTCCTGCTCATCAATGGTATAAAATGACTTAAAGCCTAAAAAGATGACCAGCGCAATCAATGCCAAAATAAATACACCACCAGCACCCTGGCTTGAACCGCCAGAAGAGCCACCAGTTTTTTTCGGGCCTGAACCAAACAAGCCATTCAGCTTATCCATCAGTTGTTTTAAAGCTTCATCGAGATCAGGTGGCCCTTGATTATTGCCGCCTTTATTCCCTCGATTATTAGAACCCCAAGGGTCGTTATCATTACGATTACCACCCGGCTCATTCCAGGCCATAGAAGACTCCGTTACATTTTTTAGATTAGTTTCATGAAAGATTCTTACGAATCAAAGTATTGTGACTTAATTGCCCACAAGTGTGGTTAATGAGGGCAAAGTCTTAGTTTACAAGAGGCACATAGTATTGTGCTTGGAGACGGACAGCAAGCGGTTTTTATGGTGGGCGTTTATCAGACATAAAAATGGGCAAGCTTATGCTTCCCCATTAAGGATTTAGATCTAACTATTAAATAAGAAACCTAGTGAAGGAAAGAGATAAAACGTTCTTCAATCACCCCATCTGCGCGTGTTACAGCGACTTTTAATGTACCGAAGCTAGTAGCAGGGTCATCATCTGCCTCTACTATAATCATGTTAGTAAACGGAATCGGATTACCGTCAGAATCTACTGGACACTGATTAGGAATTACAATATTTTGGCCCGTTACAATCTCACCATCCTCAACACTTACTGCTACAGTAGTGCCATTTGCAGGCATTAGCCCTTTACCATCAGTAATTGTAACTAGAACTCCTGCGGCGCCCGCTGAAGCATCCAGAACCCCACCACCTAAGTTATCAGAAATTACGACATCATCTTCAGACATACAGATCGTAGCTACACGTCTTACATCGACTAGCGACTCACAATGATACGGAGAATTAGGGTCATCAGGATCCGAAGGTTCTTCAGCTGCCTCAGTACAACTTGCCCCCTGATAAAATCCCGGATTAGTCTTAGTGTCGTATACCTGATTATTGTTAAAATCTGAGTAGAACTCATTATCATCACGCACACCATTATAGTTAACATCGATATAAGCTTCGTCCAGTTCGACATCTATGACTTCACCTAAATCATATTGACCATTCAAGTTCGCATCAATAAATGACTCCTCTCCAGTCGTACGTGCCATAATATGCACTAAACCGTTATCGGGACGCGGATTCGAACTTGTCCAATCAACTGAACAAAAGCCACTATCTAATTCACAGGAACCCACTATCTGACCACCGGTTGTCACAAAAGAAACCTGAGTACCATCTCTAGCCTCATTATTAAAGCGGTCACCTGCGCGCACAGTCATTCGAGAAGTTGTTCCAGAAATATCCCAACCACGAGGGTTAAAGGTCTCTACAGATAAAGTAAAGCTGTCTTGGTCAGGAAGTCCACCCAGAACGGCAATTGAATCAGATGTCGTAGTTGTCGTTGCAGTTGAACCATCCTCATACTCAACAGTTACCGTTGCAATGATTGCCACACTAATGTTAACGCCACCAGCAGTAAGCTGTACTGAAGTATTACCCTCTTCATCCGTTACCGAAGAATAAGTCGATAAGCCATTAGGGAAAGTAATCCCCCCCACATTCGTTGACAGAGAATATTCAATTGTTTCACCTGCCATCGGCTCGCCCGTCGCATCGTTCAAACTGAAGGTAACGGTTGTAACCTCTGGGTGAGCACTTGAGCCACTGCCTTTCAACGCGATGGTTGAAGGATCAGCCGATACAAAAGCTAATTCACCTAGTATTTGCTCTGCTACGTTAATATTTGCTGTAGCTGAGGTCCCATCACTTAGTGTAGCGGTAATGACATCAGGCCCTTCACAGGTATTCGCAGTATACGTTGCAACCGCGGTACCTGTCGTTGTATTAACCGAAGATGAAATATCCGACTTGCCTTGCTGCACACAATTTGAAGTAAAGCTAACCGACACGGAACTAGAGGTAAATAGAGTATTACCGTTGGTATCAACAATATTGACCGACACAACCGTGTCGCCACCATAGGTTAGATCAACACCGTCAGTTAGCGTTGTCATTTCACCCGATACAAAAGAATCGCCAGAACTTCTACCCAAACCTAAACTAGAGATATCAATTGTTACGGATGCAGTTGAGGTATTACCTTCATCATCAGTTGTCGTTGCTGTTATCGTATCCGAACCAGTACAAGATGTGGCAGTATAATTTACGGTCGCCACACCTGCAGAACTTAACGCTGATTCACCAATTGTCGCCAATCCTTGTGTCGCACAAGCTGAACTAAAGCTCACTGAGGTTGGCGTTGCTAATAATTCATTATCCCTACCTGCATTAACTACATTGACAGATATCGTCGTACTAGCACCGTAAGAAAGCACCTCACCGTCAGCCAAACCGGTTACCATTGCACCAGCATCAAAACTATTACCTGAACCAGAACCTAACCTCTCGTCCACGTCAGCAGTCGGTGATGTATCCGTCCCGGAATCGGTTTCAGTAGTTTCAGTACCACTTGAATCATCTGGGTTACCATTACCCACACCAAAACCGTCACTTCCGCTACATGCACTTAGCAAAAGCGCCATGCTCAGCGATGAAACCACTGATTTATTAAGAAACATATCTTATCCTCAATTTGGCAATGCCTAAAATATCAATATCTTACGATGAATTCCTAGAAAAGAAGTTCGCTATCCATAAAACATAGCACAGCTTTTTATTTTTAACAGAAGTACTTACATAACTTAGTGTAAGTTTTTTTGAGAAATGTAATTTTCTGACTTGACGCACATTTGGCTGCACGTTTTCAGTCAAATGCGTGACATTTTAGTGCCTTTTATCGGGCTGGATAGCTTGTGATTACAAGTTAGTGATATCTAAATCAGATTCATTAACTTCAGCTTGGCGAAGCAGTCTTTCGTAATCGAGGCGCTGTAAGCGAATCTCTAGAACTAGCCCGCCTTCTTCATCATAGCTTTCATCCTGCACGACCGATGCAGCATAAAACAAGGCTCTTAGTTTTCCACCTTTAGAAGGGTCAAGTTTAATTTTCTGATGAACTATTTCATCACCAAGAATTTCAATAATCGCTTGATTAAGCAGATCTACACCAGCACCCGTATAAGCAGACACCCATACTCGCTGCGGCACACCGTCTTCATCTCTATCTATTCTCGGCTCACGACCGTCTAATAGATCTAGCTTATTATAAACCTTTAAAGTCGGAACCTTATCCGCACCAATCTCCTTAAGAACATGCTCCACCTGCTCAATATTATCCATGCGACCTTCATCATGACAATCAATGACATGCAAAAGAAGCGTAGCGTTGCAGGTTTCTTCAAGCGTTGCCCGGAAGGCATCTACCAATTTATGCGGGAGATGTCTAATAAAACCAACGGTATCAACCAAAATAGCGTTGCCGATATCCGGCAGGTTCAACTTTCTTAAAGTCGGGTCCAAGGTTGCAAACAGCTGGTCGGCAGCATAAACATCCGCTTCAGTGACTCGATTGAATAAAGTAGATTTACCAGCATTGGTATAACCAACCAAGGATACTGTTGGTATTTCTGCACGGGTGCGTGCTCTACGACCTTGGTCACGCTGTTTACGAACTTTCTCCAGACGTGAGGTAATAGTCTTGATACGACCGCGAAGTAAACGTCTATCACTTTCTAACTGAGTCTCACCCGGCCCTCGTAAACCGATACCACCCTTTTGACGCTCCAAGTGGGTCCAGCCGCGAATCAATCTCGTCGACATATATTCTAACTGAGCAAGTTCGACCTGCAGCTTACCTTCGTGAGTTCTCGCCCGCTGAGCAAAGATATCCAAAATGATACCTGTACGGTCGATAATTCTACACTCCAGGGCCGCTTCAAGATTTCGCTGCTGACTTGGTGACAAAGCATGATTAAACAGCACAACATCTGCCTCACCATGCTCTAACTCGAACTGTATTTCTTCCAGCTTACCCTTACCAACAAAGTGCCGGGCATCCGGCTTATCTCTAGAGCCAGTAATGACTGCTAGCGTTTCAACCCCAGCAGAAGACACTAACTCCTTGAATTCATCAGGGTCTTCACGTTCTTTTTCAGAGTTAAAATCAATATGAACCAGTATAGCCAGCTCACCGGAGTCGGGACGGTCAAACACGTTTAATTACTACTCCGGCGGGCAAAAAAGCTAAGCGACGATAAAAGTCTGATAGTGGGGATAGAGTCAAGATAGACTATGACTCTTGTTCTTCAGGTGTTGCAACGCGAACATTACGTGCAGGTACAACCGTTGAAATAGCGTGCTTATACACCATTTGGCTAACAGTGTTTTTAAGTAAAATGACAAACTGGTCAAATGACTCAATCTGGCCTTGTAGCTTAATGCCGTTAACAAGAAATATTGAAACAGGAATTCGCTCTTTACGAAGTGCATTCAAATATGGATCTTGAAGAGAGTGACCCTTAGACATTTTATTATCTCCTAGTATTTTTTTAATAAATCTATTTTATTCCATTTAACGCATTTTTTTCATTTTTTATGTGAGATGCGTCTTAATATTTAGCATTTTCAATTATTTCTCGCGCTTTAGCCAGCACTTTTACATCATTCGTCTCTAATTGGTGCAAATTTGGCCAAGACCTCAACCAAGTTAGCTGCCTTTTAGCGAGTTGTCGAGTTGCAATAACCCCCCTTTCTCGCATTTCATCTTTCGTTAACTTGCCATCTAGGTAATCCCAAACCTGCCTATAGCCAACACAACGCATTGAAGGCATATCTGCTGTCACCTCTCCAGAGTGGTAAAACCCTTCAACCTCTTCGATAAAACCACTCTTCAACATAATATCAAAGCGTAGAGCAATACGTTGATGCAGCTCGGAACGATCACTCGGTGCAATTGAGAGGTTAATGAATTCATAGGGGGCTGGCGGAATTGCGCCACTCTCTGATTGACTTTGCTGATCCTGCCAAAACTGAGTCAGCGTCTTTCCTGTTACCCGAAAAACCTCCAAAGCTCTTTGAAGACGCTGGGAATCAGTTGGTTTTAGGCGCGCGGCAGATTCGGGGTCGACTAGCGCCAGCTGCTCATGAACATAAGGCCAGCCATGCTTTTCAGCATCAAGAGATATCGCTGCGCGAACCTTGTCATCAGCACAAGGCAAGGATGCGATACCATTCTGCAAAACTTTGTAGTACATCATCGTACCGCCCACCAATAAAGGTGTGCGTCCACGACTTGTTATTTCCTGCATCTCTCTTAGCGCATCATCATAAAACCGAGCTACCGAATAACTGTCTTTAGCAGCAATAATATCAATCAGTCGGTGTGGAGCGCGCGCCAACAATTCTTTTTCGGGTTTTGCCGTACCGATATCCATGCCTCGATATATCAAGGCAGAGTCCACACTGATAATGTCGCAAGCTAAGGTTTCATGAAGAGAGACTGCCAGGTCTGTCTTACCCGCCGCTGTCGGCCCCATTAGACAAATTGCACTAGGCAAGCTCATTGATAAAGCCTTAAAGAAGGTATTCGCAACATCTTAACGCCCCCGCAGAAATAACTTATCCAGCTCACCCATAGACAGTGCGGTCCAGGTTGGGCGGCCATGGTTACACTGACCACTGCGCTCAGTTTCTTCCATATCTCTCAGCAAAGCGTTCATCTCCGGTATCGTCAACGATCGATTGGCCCTTACCGAACCATGACAAGCCATAGTCGACATCAACTCATTCGCTTTTGCCTCTAGCTGGTCGGAGTATCCGTGCGTAATCATATCACTCAACAAGTCTCTTACTAGCTGATCAACATTCACCTGCTGAAGTATCACTGGCACCTGACGAATAACGATACTTTCCGGACCAGACCGTTCTAGGCCCAAACCAAATTTCTGTAAGTCCCCGGCACATTCTTCAGCAACAGAAGCCTCTCGTTGACTTAGAGAGATATTCATCGGCACAAGCAGGGGCTGAGCCTTGATTCCATCACTATAAAAATCATTTTTCATTCGCTCATAAGTAATCCGCTCATGAGCTGCGTGCATATCTACAACAATCAAACCACTACTATTCTGAGCGAGAATATAAATCCCATGAAGCTGAGCAATAGCAAAACCTAATGGGTGTTCACGCCCATCAACAGCTTCTTGCTGCTGACCAAGGTTCTGATCAGGGTGAAGGGCTTTATATTGAGATAGAACCTCCGAAACACCCTGGCCAGATGTTTGCAACATTGATGGCGAAGCACTTCCCACACCTTGGCCAGCGCCAGTCACCGCACTACTAACTCCCTGGACTCCCAAAGACATTGCTGACTGAGAACCATAACTCGGCGTAAAAGCACTAGCCTGAGCTTGAAGCGAAGTACTTGCCTGAATATTTGACAAGTCGCGATTCGGTGCCGAACCATCTTCAGGAGCGGCCAATTCTTCTGGTCGAATATCCGCAAGCGCCTTATGAAGACTTCTGAATATAAAATCGTGAACTAAGCGCCCATCCCTAAAACGAACCTCATGCTTGGTCGGATGAACATTGACATCAACCAGCGCAGGATCAAGCTCTAGATACAAAACAAAGGCAGGGTGACGCCCATGATATAAGACATCACGATAAGCCTGCTTTACAGCATGACTCACCAAACGATCCCTGATAACACGACCATTAACGTAAAAGTACTGCAAGTCAGCCTGACTTCTTGAGAAGGTTGGTTTAGCTACCCAGCCCCATAACTTAAGCCCCGTTGCCTCCACATCAATATCAACCGCATTCTCCATAAAGGGTTTGCCACATAAGGCAGCGATACGCAGTTGTTTTTCCTTGATCGTCGGCGCTGGACGCAGACTATGCACAACTTTCTGATTGTGAACCAACTCAAAACTTACTTCAAAACGGCTCAACGCTTGCCGTTTGAGCACTTCTTCTAAATGATTGAATTCAGTCTTTTCTGTCCGCAAAAACTTTCTTCGAGCAGGCGTATTAAAAAACAAGTCTCTAACATCGACACTTGTCCCTCGATTATGAGCAACAGGACTTAATCGGGCTTCCATATCTCGCCCCTCAGTAACCGCTTGCCAACCCTGCTCTGCATTGTCTGTTTTTGAACTAAGAGCTAAACGGGAAACCGAACTAATACTTGCTAAGGCTTCCCCCCTAAACCCTAAGGTCGCGACGGTTTCCAGATCATCCAGGGATTCAATTTTACTGGTAGCGTGACGACTTAAGGATAGAGGTAAATCATCTTTGCCCATGCCTTCACCGTCATCACGAACTAAAATTCGCTTAACACCGCCTTGCTCAACCTGGACCAATATTTTGCGTCCACCCGCATCCAAGGCGTTTTCTAATAATTCTTTTACAACAGAAGCAGGACGCTCCACCACTTCACCTGCAGCTATCTGGTTTGCTAGGCGCGCGGATAGCTTATGAATTTTACTCATAGAAGAAATCTGAAAATCTAATCAAAAACGGAAGCTTACGAGGAAGGTAGCGACAAGCGTTGACCAACCCATACATTATCAGAGCGAAGCCGATTCAAACGACGAAGCTCTGTAAGCGATACATCATTGCGCATCGCAATATGGGAAAGGGTATCACCTTTTCGAACAACATACTTCTTGAAATTCGTGGCTTTTGATTTAGTGCTTTGAGCAACACTTTGGTTCACTACACTATTGCCACCCTTATTCCATGCCAATAGCGTTCCCGGAGGTGGCGCGTCATTAAAGTAAGCGAGAATTCCGCCCTTTATCGCCTTGGCCATTTTCCGCTGATACTTTGACGACTTTAATCTCTTGGACTCTGCCGGATTTGAAATAAATCCTGTCTCAACCAATATTGATGGAATATCTGGTGACTTCAACACCACAAAACCTGCCTGCTGAACCGAACGCTTATGCAAACGAGCAACATTGCCCATGGAGCTTAATACCTTACTACCTACGCCTAAACTCGCTTTTAAACTTGCCGTGGAAGAAAGGTCCAAGAGTACGCTCGCTAGAACGTCATCCTTGTCTTCCAAACTTACACCACCCACGCCGCCTATTAAATCGGCAGAATTCTCTTTTTGCGCTAACCAACGAGCTGTCTCACTGGTCGCGCCACGGTTTGACAAGGCAAAAACTGATGCACCGTGTGCCTGGGCTTTCTTAAATGCATCAGCATGAATAGACACTAACAAGTCAGTATTATGCTTTCTGGCAATCCGGGTACGCTTGCGCAAACCAATATAATAATCCCGCTCTCTGGTCAGGTAAGCTTTAAAGCCTTTTTGAGCATTAATCTGCTTTCTCAATTCTTTAGCAATTGCCAACACGACATCTTTTTCTTTTATACGATTCGGGCCGATGGCACCCGGGTCTTCCCCACCATGCCCTGGATCTATAACAACGATAATGTCTCGTTTCTGACCCGCAGGCACTTTCTTAACAACATTCTTGCGCGCTTCATTTAGCTTTTTTGTTTTCGTATATAAATCAACAACCAGACGATTTCCGTACTTCTGATTTGGCTTTAGCAAAAAGCTTTTCGTTTCAGCCTCTTCTTTTAAGTCCAATACAACCCTAAGATCATCTTTATTTCTACGTGCACTGCGCACTCCGGAAATAGGCGTACCTTTGAGATTCAAACTATCAAACTTAAGCGCCTTATCAGCATCATTAATATCCAAAACCAAACGCGAGGGATTCTTCAGCATCATGATTTTATGCTTTACCGGGTGTGATAAATCCAGAACTAAACGAATATACTCTGGAGACTCCCAAATACGCGCATTAGTTACTTTCGCTTGAGCAGCATTTACACTGCCAGCCATAAACGTAAAGGCAGCGAACAGAACAAGCACCTTTGCCAGGAAGCTAACTCTACTAGTACGAACTTTCATTAAATTCAGCTCTCTACTCAATCACAAAAGACATGCTTGAAACCACATGAACTCAAATTATAATTACTCAGCATGAAACATTACTCACTACCAAACCCGAGCCCGGCCTTAAACTAACCTCTTTCAATACTGAAAGAATCTCGCCATCTGCAGTAATCTTACAAAGGCGACCACGCCCGGTGCAGCTCAAATCGACTTCAAAATCGGCCTCAGGCAAGAAACCCTGGCCTTTATCAGGCCACTCAATAACACACAACTGCTTTTCCTGACCGTCATGAGGCACTTCAAAATAATCACGCACCCCCATAAATTCTAGCTCTTCGGGGTCGCCCAAACGATACAAGTCAAAATGATTAACTTGCACATTCTGTAATTCATAGGGTTCAACAATCGTATAAGTCGGACTCTTCACCTTACCAAAGTGCCCTGCACCTTCGAGAATCCCCCTAGTTAAGGTTGTCTTACCCATTCCGAGGTCACCGTGCAAAAAGATACTCACCACACCTTGATGAAAACAATGCTCATCGATGACACTGAATAACAAGCGTCCTAATGCTACTGTCGCTGACTCGTCAACCAATACAAGCCCAATAGCCGCTTTTGTCATACTCGCACCCTATATCGATTCACTCTCTTGCCCTATAATCCATAAACAAATATTAAAACAAGCGCTCTTTGCAGACACAAAAAGCAGGTTCTGCTGCACGTTTATGCCATAATAGCGTCGTAACACATTGCTTATTAATGTATTTGCTGAACAAACATTCCTAGTTAACTGTTAAGTATAGCAAAACATCGTCAGACTTACACAAAGATGCCGCTAGAATAGATTCGATGCAAAACACTAAGCCCAATCTTACTCACAACGAGCTGCTAGAACTTGAGCAGTCAATCCAAAAAAAAGCGCTAGAACTTGGGTTTCAGCAATTTGGCATCACAACTAATGACCTAGACATTCATATAGAACGATACAAAGACTGGCTCGATAGAGGTTTTCATGCAGACCTGGATTATATGGAAAAGCATGGAAGCAAACGCTGGCAGGCTGATGAATTAGTTCCCGGCACGCTTAGGGTTATTTCCTTGCGCATGAATTATCTAAGCGACCCAAACTCTCCTCTAGGCCTTTTGAACGAAAAAGAAAAAGCCTATATATCCCGCTATTCCTTGGGGCGTGACTATCATAAGCTAATCCGCTCGAGGCTAAAAAAGCTGATCGAACATATAAAACAAAAAGCGGAAAGCTACAGCTTTAGAGCTTTTGTCGACAGCGCACCTGTACTTGAACGAGCCTTTGCCCAGAAAGCGGGTTTAGGCTGGTTCGGTAAAAATACTATGCTTATCAGTCGTGAAGCGGGTTCCTGGTTTTTTCTGGGGGAAATATATACCGACCTCCCTCTTCCAATAAGTAAACCATACATAGAGGAACACTGTGGTAGCTGTAAGGCCTGCCTCACTGCCTGCCCGACAAAAGCATTTGAAGGACCGTACTTACTAGATGCTAAGCGCTGCATTTCTTATCTAACAATTGAGTTAAAAGGTAGGATTCCGCTAGAGCTAAGAAAGCCTATGGGGAACAGAATCTTTGGTTGCGATGATTGCCAACTCGTCTGCCCTTGGAACAAGTTCAGAAAACCCAGCCAAGAGACAGACTTTAGCCCCCGAAACAAGCTAGATGATATCACTCTGCTAGAGTTATTCTCTTGGAATGAAGAAACCTTCCTAACGAATACCGCAGGATCACCCATTCGCAGAGCGGGCTACGAATCCTGGTTAAGAAATATAGCCGTCGCACTTGGAAATGCGCCACAGTCATTAGTTATCGTTGCAGCCTTAAAACGAAGTAGAGAAACTGCCTCCCCCTTGGTCGCAGAACATATCGACTGGGCATTAGCGCAGCAAACCAAACCAAACAATCAAGAAGAGACTTAGCTACGCTTCATATTTGATGCCTGACTAACAGTATCACTCATTGTATAAGACAGTGACCCCAGGTGTTCAGCTATATCAAGCAACGACTGGGCGTTTGACGCCAGCTTTGCAGAAAAGTCTGCGTTTTCCTGGCAAGCCTCATCTAGATACTGACTATTGCTCACAACACCCTCAATACCTTGACTTTGCATACCCATCGCATCGGCTGAAACATTTATCTCTCGGGCAATATCTTCGACTTCGGAGGTGACGGCCTCCAGGCGATTACCCGTTTCGTTCACAACCATACAGCCCTGGTCGATACTCTCTTCCGCAACAGCCAGAAGCAGGCGTATTTTTTCTGCCGACTCGTTACTTTTGTGCGAGAGCGTCCTGACCTCATCCGCCACAACCGCAAATCCACGCCCCTGATCACCAGCGCGAGCGGCTTCGATTGCAGCATTTAGCGCCAGCAAGTTTGTTTGCTCTGCGATAGCGGTAATCACGCCCATAAATTCCAGAATATCATTATTACCGTCCTTTATTTTTTCCATGCAGTCGATAGTCTCTCGCATCGACTCACTACTAGAAATCGTATTTTTCTGCACTTGCTCAGACTTAAGGCGAACCACCTCCATTGCTGTAGCGGTCTGTTTAACCGAGTTAGCCATATCTTGAAGCGTATTATTCATTTCATGCGAGGACTCTAATTGGATATCAACCCTCTCGCTAATAGATTGACTATCATCATTCATAATCTTTGTCGTAGAAGATAAACGAGAAGAAGTATCAAGCAAAGCTTTAGCCGAATGGCTCGCTTGCTCTAAAATGGTCTGTAACTGGTCAGTTAATGCTTTAGCCTTCTCGGCTTGATAGCATGACTCTTTGGTTGACTCGGCAGCAAACTCAAGCGCCTCATTTCTAAGCTTAAACATATACGCAAGACTAAAAGCCTGGGCCAGAACTGGCAATAAAAAACCAGAGTAAGTATTAATTTTATCTTGCTTATCACTCAACTCAAACACAGGAAGCTCGTACCCACCGCGCTCCAACACGATAAACACAACTACTTCGGCAAACATTACCGCACTCCAAAAGGCACCCCACTTTCGGTCACATACCGTAAACGCTAAACCGATCAATACAACAGGCCAGTAAAAATGAGCTGACTGCAGACCGCCAAGATAATAAACCAGGCAAGCACAATACGTAGATGCCAGGAATACCTGTGTATTTGCTATCAGCATTCTAGGAAAGCGATCCATCTTGTTCGCAATTAGCAATAGAGGCTCACCAATGACCAGCAACCATGCCCAGGCGGCAAGTGCGTCGTAACCAACAGAAGACCACTTAATTAGACTGTATAAGCCGATCACAAAGATCAAACAACACATAAAAGCCATGATCTTGAAATGAATAAAGTCGCGGTCACTCTCAACCATCGAAGGCAGACAAGCATTGAAGCCTTGCTGAATAATATTCAATGTATGTTCCTTAGTGATACTAATAATTTAGACCCAACCGTTACCCTACCTTCAAGAAAGGTGGCCGGTTCAAGCAAGTTCTAATTCACATTATAGCCCATTTTTCACTTTGCAAACTTAGTTCACTTAGTATCTGCAAACACTGAGATTTGTGCTACCTTCAGTAAAGGTAAAATTACTTTTAGCAGGAAAAAGTGCATGTCAGATAAAACGATCATGGTTGTCGATGATGTCGAGTCAAACCGTGTGCTTTTAAAAATGATTCTCGAAGATGACTTTAACATCGTGGAATGCAGCTCCGGCCAAGAATGCCTGGATCAGGTAAGCCAGGAAGTACCTGATATCATTTTGCTAGACGTAAACATGCCCGGAATGACTGGCTACGAAGTTTGTACCGAGCTTAGAAAGCACAAAGAAAGCAGCGTTGTTCCCATTGTTTTCGTCTCTGCCATGGATAATGTCGAAGAACATCTTGCGGGCTTTGAAGCAGGCGGCAACGAATACATCACCAAACCAATTGACCCGGAGCGAGTGCTTGAACGAGTCAATTACTTTATAGATCACCAAGCCGAAACAAACAAAGCGAAGGAAGATGCCAGCAACGCCATGAAAGTTGCCATGGAAGCCATGACATCAAGTAGCGAGCTTGGCCAAATAATCGAATTCGTGAAAACCTCTCAGGAAATCACAACACTGGAAGGCATTGGACAAAAACTATGTGAAGTTGCATCAGGCTTCGGCTTGAGCGCATCCGCTGTCATCTATGGCACCCCTAGTGTTTTTATTAATTGCTCGCAAGACTCTATGGAAGCTCGCGTACTAAGCAAATTCAGAAACTCTAAAGAGCGAATTATCAGCATTGGCGTCTGAACGATGGTTTGCAGCGACTCCATGGGTGTACTTATAAATGATATGCCAGTTGACGATGAAAGCCGCTACGGTCGTTTCAAAGATCACCTCGCAGTTTTATCAAGCATCTGCGATGGCCGACTGCTCACACTTCAATCTCAAATATCAATGACCGACCAGCGTAAAGATGTACTAGGCCGCGCTATAGGTATGACCGAAAAACAGGTCAAACAGCTAACCAATAAACTTGCTGAACATGATGTCACTGTTCGACAAGTTATGCTTGATATGATTACTGAACTGGAAGCCAAACTATTTTCCTTAGGCCTGGACGAAGATCAGGAAGAACAACTAATGGCACTAGCCTATCAAGCAAGTGACAAACTTGAAGGTATGAAAGATAGCGCTAAGAACCTCGAGAATGAGTTAGGCCTGGTACTGGAAGGTCTGTATGAAGTACTAGCAAAGAACACATAACAGAGTCCAGTGCATGAACTTACCCAAGTCATTCAATACGTTCACCTCTATCATTTGGTACGGCGAAAGAAAGCACAATAACGCAGCTCTCGTTGACGCTCTAATCTCGAGCGGCTACCAGGTCGAGCAAATTAGTAATGAAGATGAGCTGAAAAGCAGATTCCTGAAAGTTCCTACAACGTTTTTAATACTTGACCAACCCAATGATATGGTTCGTTGCATCCAGCTAGTCATCTCTTTCAAGCTGCAAGCAAAGGATTCTGCGTTCACTACAATATTGATCTCTGACAAGGCCAGCATCGAAGACAAGGAAAAATACTATCGAGCAGGCGGCAACGAAATTATACACCCTCCTGTTAGCCATAAAGAATTACTAAGTAAAATCAAGCACTACAAAATGCTATGCGATACCGCTAATCGCTTTGCCCAATCAATCGCAACGGAAGAAAATCTGGGCAAAGCAGAAGAGTCTCGACGCCGTTTTTTAACAACCTTGAGCCATGAACTCAGAACCCCTCTCAATGGAATACTTGGCTTTTCAAAAGCCCTGAAGAAAAAAGACGAAGAGACTCCTTTGGGTAAATCTGGTATCGATGCCCTTAGCCGAATATTTGAAAGCACTAACCAGATCAACGCAATTATTACAACCCTGATCGATATCTCCAGCGCCTCTCTGGGCGCTAAGGGAATGATATCAAAAAACTTCGATATCAGCTCTCTCGCCTTAAAGCTCGAAACCAACTTCAGGCAAGCAGCGCTTGAAAAAGGCTTGGACTTCTCAATTGATTACCCTGATGGCCTAACAATGCTAAGCGATGAAAAGAAAATTTATTCAATGCTGCAGCACCTTGTTGATAATGCCATCAAATTCACTCAAAGCGGTAGCGTCAACATTCGCCTTAACACTGACTTCAACCCCACTAGCGGACAACGCATTATCTTTGAAGTATCAGATACAGGCATCGGAATAGACCCGCGAGACCATAAGCGGATCTTTACCGAAGTCGGGCAATTAAATAACGAACACAATCGAGAACATTATGGTGTCGGCCTGGGCTTATATTACGTCAACCTGCTCTCGC
>NZ_LWGE01001091.1:0-2931 GCF_001635315.1 Oleiphilus sp. HI0123 | reverse complement strand
CAGGTTAAGGTCTTCTCGTAGTCATCCAGCTTACTCGGCGACTTCCTTGCAGGGTAGCTTGGGTCTAAATTTCTATTATTGAGGTATTTACGAACAGTATTTCGTGACAATCCGGTCTTCCGAGCAATCGATCGAATCGATTGTCCCTCCCGAATATGCCAGCGTCGAATTACGCTTAGTAGAGCCACGTCTATCACTCCATTTTCTCCTGCTTTGCTGAAGCAGGGATAGGTTTATACGTGGGTCAAAATTCGATGCAAATATATGGCTTTAGTGGGTCAGTTTTGGGTGCAAATCAACAATGAGGCCAATGTAGCACTGATGTAGCACAACTTATTCCAAGCATGCCAGCTACTAAAATAACCAATTGAAATAAAAGAAGAAAAATGGTGCCCCCTCCCTGACTTGAACAGGGGACCTACCGATTATGAGTCGGGTGCTCTAACCAACTGAGCTAAGGGGGCACTGATTTTGGCTTTGAGCCAAGAGATGATCCAGAGAGTTCTTGATCAATACGGGGCGCATTATAATGCGCCCCGAAAGAAGATGCTAGAGGAAAATGCTTATTCGTCCAGGAAGCTTCTTAGGTGATCTGAGCGGCTTGGATGGCGTAGTTTTCTTAGCGCTTTCGCTTCGATCTGACGGATACGCTCACGCGTTACGTCGAACTGCTTACCTACTTCTTCCAAAGTATGGTCTGTGTTCATTTCGATACCAAAACGCATACGTAGTACTTTTGCTTCTCTAGCAGTTAGTCCGGAAAGAACCGTACGTGTAGACTCTCTTAAGCCCTGGCCTGTAGCCGTATCAACGGGCGATTCTGCCTGGCCATCTTCGATAAAGTCACCCAAGTGTGAATCTTCGTCATCACCAATAGGCGTTTCCATTGAGATTGGTTCTTTAGCAATCTTAAGGACTTTACGTACCTTGTCTTCAGGCATATCCATGCGCTCACCTAACTCTTCAGGTGTTGGCTCGCGGCCCATTTCCTGAAGCATCTGGCGTGAGATGCGGTTCAATTTATTAATGGTTTCGATCATGTGTACCGGAATACGGATCGTACGTGCCTGGTCAGCAATAGAACGAGTAATTGCCTGACGAATCCACCATGTAGCGTAAGTCGAGAACTTGTAACCACGGCGATATTCGAACTTATCTACCGCTTTCATCAAGCCAATGTTACCTTCCTGAATAAGATCCAGGAACTGTAGGCCACGGTTGGTATATTTCTTCGCGATGGAGATAACCAAACGAAGGTTGGCTTCTACCATTTCCTTTTTCGCACGACGCGCTTTTGCTTCACCAATCGATACACGACGGTTGACGTCTTTAATTTCAGCGATGGTCATGCCAGTTATGTTAGCCATTTCTGCGATCTTTCTTTGCGCACGCGTAATTTCAACACGGTTCGCTTCTAGCTTCGCTGCACAGGGGTGACTTTCTTCAATTAGGCCGTCAATCCACTGTAGGTTTGCTTCATTACCCGGGAATCGTTTGATGAACTCTTTACGATCCATACCGCAATATCTGGAGCAAAGCGCCATAACTGCACGCTCATTAATCCTAACGATTTCGTTGGTAGTACGAACTTCAACGATCAAGGCATCGAACTGCTTGGCACTCAATTTAAACGGTGCAAACAGTTTACCTAGCTCATTATAAGCTTTAGCTGCTTCTTTACTGCTACGAGTATGCTTTGCTTCTTCTGCTAAGGCTACCGCTAGCTGAGCACGAAGTTCATCCATGCGCTCACGCACTTCTTCTGGATCAGGGCCTTTCTCGCCCTCTTCTTCGTCATCGTCGTCGGAATCAGCACTATTCGCTTCGACTATAGGAGCCGGTGCAGGAATCGCATCGGTCTCTGGGTCAACAAAGCCTGAAATAATGTCACTTAGACGGCCTTCTTCTTCCACTGTCGTGTCATATCGATCCAAGATACCCTGAACGACACCCGGAAAGTGAGCCAAAGATGCCATCACATCCCGAACACCTTCTTCGATACGCTTGGCGATACGAATTTCGCCTTCACGCGTTAGTAGCTCTACAGTACCCATTTCACGCATATACATACGTACTGGGTCAGTTGTTCTGCCTGCTTCGGTTTCTACTGCTGCCAGTGCCGCAGCTGCTTCAGCCGCCGCCACTTCGTCTGTTGAATCTCCATCTGACATAAGCAATGAATCAGCATCAGGCGCAACTTCAACAACCTGAATACCCATGTCGTTGATCATGCGAATAATGTCTTCAACCTGATCCGGATCCGCAATATCTTCTGGAAGGTGGTCGTTTACTTCTGAGTAAGTCAGGTACCCTTGTTCTTTACCGCGGGCGATGAGATCTTTTAAACGAGACTGTTGTGAATTGCCTGACATGTCTATCCTATAAGTTGGAATTCGTTACTGATGGCCGATCAAAAAATAGTCGGCCATTATATAGAAAGTTTGCTTTTCAACCAAATCAATATGGATCCAAAATGAGATTTTTCAAGTCTGAATTGGAATAACTTTCATAAATTTGGCCGTTTCGAATACTAAAAGGCCTTTTACTTAGATTTCCTTAGGGAAATAGCTCTTAGCGCTTGCTTTTCAGATTCGCTCATTTCACTAGGAAGCTTATTGAATTTTGTTGCTTTCAAGGCGTCATTCTGGGTTTGTTTATTCTTCAGCCGTTGCAGCAAGTCAGTCGCAACGTCCTGGATTTCCTTCGCGTCGGGCACCCATTCCAAGCGATCAAATAAGCTAGAGAACTGAGCACGATAACCCACTTCATCCGTAGCCAGAAATAACAACAAAGACTGAGTCGTTGCTATTTTTTGAAGAAAGAGAAACTCTGCGAAGTCACGAGTTTGCTGAAACCCTTGGTGCCCACTGATCATACTTAGATAATTTTCAGCCTGACTTGGCTGGTAATATAGCGCTAAACAAAGGCTAG
>NZ_LWGE01001090.1:0-4565 GCF_001635315.1 Oleiphilus sp. HI0123 | reverse complement strand
CCTAGCGGTAAGCCTATGATCCACTTTATTCATGGTAATGGCTTCTGTGGCCTGACTTTTGAAAATCTTTTATCGCACTTTCAAGCTGATTATGACTTGTTTATCAGTGATGGTCAGGGGCATGGCGACAGTGATGCTGGTGGAAAATACCCAGGTTGGAATCGAAGTGCCAAGTATTTTGCAGAGGTATGGTCGAATTTTGAAGGTATGTGGGGCAAGGTGCCACGCATCGCGATGGGGCATAGCTATGGTGCCATCATGTCGACACTGATTATGTCTAGGCAGCCGAAATTATTCGATATGGGAATCCTAATGGACCCTGTCTATATGCCTCCAGTGATGGCGCGAACCGCGACAAGCCTAAAGACGCTTGGTTTGTCAAAGCGGATGCCCCTCGTTCGACAAGCCAAGGCTCGAACAGAGTCTTGGGAAAACTTCCAGGCCGTTTGGGATTACTTATACCAACGAGGTACTTTTAAGGGCTGGAAAGATGAGTGTCTTAAGTCTTATATTGACCATGCATTGATTGAAAGTGACGATGGCTCAATGCGCTTGAAATGCCCGCCTCGTATTGAAGCATCTATCTTCTCTGCTTATGCTAAGGGACTATGGCCAGCGATTCGCCGCATTGAAGCACCGATGACCATGCTCTATGGTGATCGGACTTACCCCTTTGTGAAACGCTCTAAAGCAAAAGTTCACGAAGCAAATTTGAATTACGATTTTATTGAAATGCCGGGTGGGCACTGTTTTATGCAAGAACAGCCTGAGCGCACGGCGCAAGAGATCAAACAAAAACTACGATTTAGTTTGTAGGTTTATGATGCGTTTAAGAGATCTAAAAGGCTTGGGTCCAAAAAGCGAAGCGGACTTGCTTGCTGTTGGCGTCTGTTCTGTAGAAGAGTTAAATCGGATTGGTCCCATTGAAGCATTTCTCAAGCTTAAAGCCTCGAATGATAAAGTCAGCCTAAATTTTCTGTACGCTTTAGTTGGTGCTGTTAAAGGTGAACATTGGCTAGACGTGGCCCGGCGAGAGAAGTCTTATTTGCTTAGCGAGTTAGATGGTTGCCAAGAGCTGGAGAGGATGTTTTCTCAAGATACTACGACTTAAGCAAGTTAGAGCCTTATGGTTATTCATTAAAAAGCATTTGTTAAAGAAGAAAGAAGTGAACTTCTTGAGCTACGTTAAAGTCTGCATTTAAGACTCTGACAACTCTAATAGGGTGCGCCATGCGCACCTCTGAACTCCGTGGCTCAAACAAACATAAATAGGGGTGGCCAAACCAATTCCCCCAGGCCTGTAGGCAGAGCCTTCCACGGCTCGCATGAGGGCTAGCACGAGGTTGATCAAGCGAGAGGTGGATCCTATGCCTACGGAGGAGACGATCAAACTCCGCTGGTGCGCACGGCGCACTCTATTGATATAGAAACGTCAGCTTTTGGCACTACTTTGTCACACATAACCATCAAAGCAATAAATCGCAGCCAATAAAAAACCCGACTAAAGAGTCGGGTCAAAGAAAATCATGAAATCTGTTTCCGAAACCGTGGGCCTGAATCGCTGTTCCGTACTTCGATGATGTAATCATATGACAGGTGATGCCTTGGGTCTGTAGCAAAAGTTTTGCGATGTGTAACATTTGATTAACAAGATCTTTTTTGAGTTGTGAACTGTTACCTAGCAAATTCTCGGTAATTGGTCAGCGTAACGCCACTCAATCAGGCGTTTACCGCCAAAGTTTGTAGTGAGTTGAATCAGCTCGTTTTCATCTTTGATTAGTTCGCCAATGATTTCAGCATCTCGACCTTTAGGGTGTTGTTTCATCACTTGCAGCAGTTGTTTCGTCTGCTCAGCTGGGCAGATTGCAACAAGTTTACCTTCGTTGGCAATATGCAGTGGATCTAAGCCTAGTAGTTCAGCCGTTGCGGCGACTTCAGGTTTAATAGGAATGTTTGCCTCTTCCAGGCTAATACCTAAAGCTCTGCCTTGGCATAGTTCGTGTAAAACCGCAGCGAGTCCACCTCGGGTTGGGTCGCGCATACAGCGAATAGCGGGGGCAGCTTCCAGCATGCTTTCAACCAGATCATTCAGCGCTTGTGAATCAGACTTTAGAGCGGATGAAAAGTTCATACCTTGCCTTTGAGACATAATGCAGGTGCCGTGATCTCCCAGGGTTCCGCTGATAATGACTTTGTCACCAGCCTTTATATTCACAGGTGATAAGTTGATGTCTTCAGGCAATGCGCCTATTCCTGTGGTGTTGATGTAAACACCGTCACCATGGCCTTGCTCTACCACTTTCGTATCACCGGTAACGATTTTAACCCCAGCCTCTTGGGCTGCCTCAGCCATAGAGTCGACAATGCGTTTTAGTTCAGAAAGCGGGAAGCCTTCTTCTAGAATAAAGCCAACACTTAGGTAGAGGGGCTGGGCACCTGACATGCAGACGTCATTGACTGTGCCGTGCACCGCTAAACTACCGATATTCCCGCCAGGGAAAAATAAAGGGGAGATGACATGGCTGTCGGTGGCCATGGTAATGCGAGACTGTGGTAGTGAAAGTGTTGCTTGATCAGACTTTTCTTGTAGGTAGCTATTATCGAAAGCTGGCAAAAAGAGTTCATCAATTAATGTGGCTGACGCTCGGCCACCACTTCCATGAGCCATCTCGATGAACCCATCCTTGAAATCCAGTGTGCTTGAGGTTTTGTTAGTCATTGGCGGGGCTCTGTCTACTGGGTGTTGGGTTGATAGCGATAGTAAGCTGCGCACGCGCCTTCAGATGATACCATGCATGAGCCAAGCGGGTTTTCAGGGGTGCAGGGCTTGTTAAATAGTTTGCATTCGTAGGGTTTTTTTTGCCCCGTCAAAACGGCAGGGCATTCACAGGCTTTGTTGTCAGATGCGATGTCATTGCCGTTTTTTGCGAACGTATCCTTATAGATATACTCGGCATCAAATTGTTGATATTCCTCTCGCAGCTTTAAAGCGCTGTCAGGCATTTCTCCGAGGCCTCGCCATTCGAAACTCTGTCGAAGGTCTAGGTACTTCTTGGTCAGTGCCTGTGCTTTCTGGTTTCCCTCAAAGCTTACTGCGCGCGTATATTGGTTTTCAACCTGGCAGGTGTTTCGGTTAATTTGGCGAACAAGCATTAAAATAGACTGAAGGATGTCCAAGGGTTCAAAGCCGGAAATGGTAATGGCTGTCTGGTAATGTTTGGCAAGTTCAAGATAAGGGCGTTCACCAGTGATAACGCTTACGTGGCCTGGGCCAATTAAACCATCAAGTACTCTAGTTCCAGCTTGTTTAGCTGGCTCTAGAATACCGGTGATTGCCGGAGGTGTCAGTACGTGGTTGCAGTAGATAAATAGGTTTTTAATATTGGCTTTGACAGCGGCGTCGAGCATAGCAACTGTAGGAGGCGTTGTCGTTTCGAAGCCAACAGCAAAGAATACGATATCCTTGCCAGGGTTATCTTGAGCCAGTGTTAGTGCTTCGAGCGGCGAGTAGAGCATGCGCACATCAGCTCCTTGGGCGCGTGCTTTTAACAAGCTCATTGTTTTGCTGCCGGGTACGCGCAACATATCACCATAAGAGCAGAGAATCGTATTTGGCTGCAGTGCGAGCGAGATAGCATTATCGATCGCGCTAATGGGCAGGACACAAACAGGGCAGCCGGGCCCATGGAGCAAGTCGATATTTTCAGGAAGTAAGTCAGGGATACCATAGCGAAAAATGGTATGCGTGTGACCACCACAAAATTCCATCAAGCGATAGCGTTTATCACTCTGTACTTCATTGGCAATGTTTTGGCAGAGCTTCTTGGCGAGTGAGCCTTGTCGAAACTCGCTGATATACTTTAGCTCTGGTGAGGCTTTTGTTTTAGCGCTCATCAGCCTCTCCTTGTGCAAAGAGCGCTAGTGTTCGTTTGGCCTCTTCTTCATCCAGCTTATTGAGAGCATAACCAACATGTAAAATAACATAATCGCCGACATGGACATCTTCGACTAGTGCCGTCGAAATCTTGGTCTTCACACCGCTTAGCTCAACGATCGCTTGTTCATCATCGAGAAGTGTTTCAATTTTTACCGGAAGTGCAAGGCACATGGTGCTGAGAGTCCTTAGTTATTTTACCAATGGCTCAAGTAAGCTTGACCCAGAGCGATGCCACCGTCGTTGGCGGGCAGCTTGATAGGGAAATATACCTTAAATCCCTGTGAAGTTAAGTGTTCGTTAAGCGATTCTCTGAGAAGCCGATTTTGGAAGCAACCTCCTGAGCAATAGACCGCTTTAGTCTGGCGCTGTTTGCTTGATTTCTCTAACCAACGAACGAGACCATCGACTAACTCGCGATGGAACAAGTATGCAGCCTGAGGTTTATTCTCCATAGCGCTTAAATAAGGAAGAAGCGGGCTAAGTAAGAGTTGGTTTTTCTCATCGATTTTGACAAGAGATTGAACGTGGTCCCTGGAGGCTGATCGAGCCAAAGACTCCAACTCTGCAGCGGCTTGCCCTTCATAAGTACACTCTTGGCGAACGCCGATTATTGAGGCGGCTGCATCGA
>NZ_LWGE01001089.1:0-5344 GCF_001635315.1 Oleiphilus sp. HI0123 | reverse complement strand
TTACTATATTGTTCACTTCTCGACAATTTCCTAATATTATGCGCGACAATAGTGAAAACTACTATCCTTAAAGTCTAGCATTCAACTATCACTGACGCTTAATTTTGTTCAGTTTTTACGCGTCCGACGGCATCTAACCAGCCGCTATAGAGTTTTTTTGCATCTTCTGGACAAATATCAGGTGAAAAACGTTTATCAAGATGCCACATATCTGCAATCGTCTCGACGCTTTCAAATAAACCGGCCTTTAAACCAGCCAAGTATGCCGCACCTAATGCCGTGGTCTCGACAATTTCAGGCCGGTCAACCGAAACATTCAGAAGGTCAGATAGAAACTGTACAACCCAGTCATTGACCACCATGCCTCCATCTACTCTTAAAGTGTTTACTTGCGCACCATCTTTCTCCATCGCGTGGAGCAGATCCCTTGTCTGATAACACACTGACTGTAGGCCAGCTGTGACGATTTCTTCTATCCCCGTATCTCGAGTTAAACCGAACAAAGCACCTCGTGCATTCGGATCCCAATAAGGCGCACCTAAGCCAGTAAAGGCTGGTACCAGATAAACCGAATTGTCATAACCAACCTTCTTGGCCATCGCCACCGTTTCACTAGCATGAGAGATAAACTTTAAGCCATCACGCAACCATTGCACTGCCGCTCCTGCAACAAAGATGCTGCCCTCCAGAGCGTATGTCACTTCAGAATTCAGACGGTAGGCAACAGTAGTCAGTAAACGATTATTGGAGCGTAGTGGCTTCGCACCCGTATTGGCAATCATAAAGCAACCTGTTCCATAAGTGCTTTTGATCATGCCTGGCGTAAAGCAAGCCTGCCCTACCAAGGCGGACTGCTGATCACCTATCATACCGTAGACAGGCATAGAGATACCGAAAAGCTCAGCCTCGGTGTCACCAAACTCATCACTGCTATCCTTGACCTCAGGCAACAACTGTTCCGGGACATCAAAAATCTGTAACAGTTCTTTATCCCACTCTTGTGTATGTATATTGAACAAGGAAGTTCGAGAGGCGTTCGTGGCGTCACTGGCATGCGACCGACCACCGGTTAAGCGCCATAGCAGGAAAGTATCGACAGTTCCAAACGCCAAGTCCCCTTCGCGAGCTCGTTCATCAGCATCATCGACATTATCAAGAATCCAACGAATCTTACTCGCTGAGAAGTATGGGTCTACCAACAAGCCAGTCTTTTCAGAAATAGTATCTTCCAAGCCTTTATCTTTCAGGCTCTGGCAAAACTCAGAGGTTCGGCGATCCTGCCAAACAATTGCCGGATAGATTGCCTTTCCTGTCTTTCTATCCCAAACAATCGTCGTCTCCCGCTGATTGGTAATACCGATCCCCATTACCTGGTCGGATTCAAGATCTAATTTGGCAAGAACTTGCTTGATTACGCTGACAGTCGTACTCCATATTTCTTCTGGATCATGTTCGACCCATCCATCGTTTGGAAAGTGCTGGGTAAATTCAGCTTGCGCAGTAAACGCTACACGGCCTTGGTGATCAAATAGTAAAGCACGTGAGCTTGTCGTCCCTTGATCAATAGAAAGAATGAACTGAGCCATATTATGATCCCTAAAAATATTATTTTGTCGTATAGTTCAATACACTTACATGTGTAAATGTTATTATTTCAATATTAGCCAGGTGTGCAGGTGAAGGGTTCTTCTATATTGCACGACCTATGCTTTCGTTAACTGTTTATAAGAAGTCTGCGTTACCATGAAACAAAGTGAAAGACACTCTCGTATCATAGAGATCGTAAGTAGTTCCGGGTTTGCAACAATTGAAGAGCTTGCCAGCAAATTTGATGTTACACCACAAACCATTCGTCGAGACTTAAAAGAGCTCGACAACGAAAACAAGATCCAACGTTTTCACGGCGGCGCTGGCCTTAGCTCCACTATTTTAAATACCTCTTACTCTAACCGTAAAGTTGCTTTCCTCAAAGAAAAGCAGCGTATTGCTGAAGCCGTGGCGCTAGAGATTCCTGACCACTCTTCTATCTTCATCAATATCGGCACCACCACTGAAGCAATAGCCCAGACACTTCTCAACCACAATAACCTCACGGTGATTACTAACAACCTTCACGTAGCGAGCATCTTGAGCACCAAAGATGACTTTACAATTATTATCGCGGGCGGTGTTGTCCGCAATCGTGATGGAGGTGTAATGGGTGAAGCAACGATAGATTTCGTCAGCCAGTTTAAAGTCGACTACGCGATCATTGGTATCAGCGGTATCGACGATACAGGTGACCTGCTCGACTTCGACTATCAGGAAGTGAGAGTTTCTCGAGCAATTGTCGAGAACTCCCGCAATATTTTCCTTGCCGCTGACCATTCAAAATTCGGACGGGATGCCTTAACTCGGCTTGGTAACATTGCCGAAGCTCATCATATATTTACCAGTGAAACACCACCGGAAAGCATCGTAAGTATTCTGAATAAAGAAAATATCAAGCTTACCGTCGCCTAACCCCTACCAATTCAACCCTGCATCGACGCCTTACTGAACCTGCGTCGATGTTTGTTTATCACTTCTACATAGCTATTTTTCACGCGCCATTTATAACAATTCACGCCGTCCTATTCTAAGATTATTTTCAATTAATTTTCAGAAAGCCTAATTCTGTCACGCTTTTTCGAAAAACTGTTGAACAATTATTACATTTCGCCTAGCCAAATGTTCGTTTTATGACATAATATGTAAAATTATTAACGTTTTTGAGGTTTATATGAACATTAGCAGTGAAAAAAAGGAACTTTTCTATGATTTAGCTATTGTTGGGGGTGGCATTAACGGGGCTGGTATTGCTGCCGATGCCGCTGGCCGAGGCTTAAAAGTGTTCTTATGTGAACAAAATGACTTGGCTTCAGGTACATCTTCCAGCAGTAGCAAGCTAATACATGGTGGACTAAGGTACCTGGAACACTACGAGTTCAGACTAGTTAAAGAAGCGCTGGCAGAAAGAGAAGTACTGCTTAATAAAGCACCTCACCTTGTCTCACCCCTGAAGTTCGTCATGCCTCACCGCCCTCACCTTCGCCCTGCATGGATGATCCGCTGTGGCTTGTTTATGTATGACCACTTGAGCAAACGAAATACCTTGCCCAAAGCACGGAAGGTGAAATTTGATGGTCATGCACCTTTTACAAACTCGATCACCAAAGGCTTTCAATATCATGACTGCTGGGTCGATGATTCACGTTTGGTAGTTATGAATGCGATAGATGCCCATAATCGTGGTGCAAGCATTGAAGTTCAATCACAGTGCCATAACTTGAGCTTCGACAAAGATCTTGGTCGTTGGCGCCTAAGTATCTTCAACAAGATCGAACAGCGCAGCTACGATATTCTCGCAAGCAATATCGTTAATGCCTCAGGCCCCTGGTTAAACAGCTTTCTTGATTCAGCGGCAGAAGATATTAAACCGGCTCGAAATATTCGACTGATTAAAGGCAGCCATATTATCGTTCCCCGCTTTGAAGAACTGGATGAAGCTTACATTCTACAGAACGAAGACAAGCGTGTGGTATTTGTACTTCCCTATCTTGATCACTTTTCAATAATCGGAACCACCGATAAAGAATACCAAGGAAAGCCAGAAGACGTAGCAATTGAAGAGTGGGAAGTTGATTACCTGATTAAGGTATACAATCAACATTTCAAACGTTCGATTTCTCGTGAAGATATCCAGTCTACCTATTCTGGCGTCCGTCCACTGTGTGATGATGAATCAAACGACCCCTCAGCAATCACCCGTGATTACACGCTAGAACTCCATCAGGAAAGTGAAAGCAACGCCCTGCTTTCAATCTATGGCGGCAAAATCACCACTTACAGAAAGCTTTCAGAAGCGGTTCTAAACAAGCTGTCGCCATTTATTAAGGAGCTTGGTAAACCTTGGACTGCAGATGAACCGATGCCCGGAGTTCAGTTCGTTGGTCAAACAAGAGAGCAGATAGAACAAGCTATTAACAAGAAAGCGCCATGGCTAACTCATACTCTCGTACAACGCTACCTCAAATCATATGGCACCCTTTGCTTTAGCTTTCTAGCGAACAAACAAGGCATGAGCGATATGGGAGAATACTTTGGTGCCGACTTATTCTCTGCAGAAGTCGACTACCTGATTGAACACGAATGGGCACGCTCAGCTGAAGATATTCTCTGGCGCCGCAGCAAACTCGGTTTGTTTTTGAATGAAGAGGAAATTTCGAAGCTTAAACTGTATTTTGAGGGGCGTTTTTCTGGGCTCGCATCAAAAAAGCCAGCCAAAGCGGCGACTGAAGTCGCTGCTTAGGCATTCACCCTAAGCTCGTGGTAGAGGCATCAATGCTTCGATTGCGGGCTATGATCATTAGCGAGGGGCGGAACCCTCTGCTTACGAGCGGGGGTTAGTATCGTATTTCTGGGATAGCGACCATACTTGTAGGCAGAGGCCTCCGTGCCTCGCTGGCGGGTTAGCACGAGTTCGATCATTAGCGAATGGGCGGAACCCTCTGCCTATGGATAGCAAATAAATTTGGGCTAGCCTGGGAATAACTCTATTGGATAGCTAATCGTTGCCTGATCGACACCTGACTTCTGTCCGAAGTTGACTAAGCGCAGACGCTTACAAATTTTGCTTTCCAGTCTTGGCTCATTCAGTGTTGACTCTACTGCCGAACAGCTAGAGACCTGACCACTTGGCTCAACGACTAGCTGTGCAGTAAAGGCTCCTTGCAGTGAAGGCTTCTTACGCAGTGCGCGATTATAAATACTGTTAATCGCAGATTTATTGGCGTCCATGGTGCGACGAATATCTTCACGAGTACGCTGAGCAACCATGCGCTTCGCATCCAGTTCTGCCAGTTCAAGCGCGGTTTGAATTTCTTCAGCTTTTTCTACTTCCGTCATCTCTCTTGAGGCCAATTCCATTCTCTGTGTTTCTTGCGTCAACTTGGTTTCATCAATGCCTGCACTGCGTGAAGTTTTCGCTCTTGAGGCGAGCTTATCTTCAACTTTACGAGCAATAGGTTTTGCCGAAATCGTTTTGGGCGTATCGAGTTTAACGCTATCAGCTAAGCTACTTAGTGCAGACAACTGATTACTCATCGCTAGCAAACCAGATGTTTTGGCTTTCTCTCGTGCCAACTGAATATCTTTTGCTTTCGGCTTAATTTTTGGCTTGGGCTTTTTCGCTATTTGAGCCTTAGGTTTTGGTTTCGGTTTTGGCTTCTCAGCAACTTTCTTCTCAGGCTCAACCTTCTTAATCTCTTTCTTAATCTCTTTTTTAAGGACAGGTTTAGGCTTTTCTTTTTTCTTAAGTATGACC
>NZ_LWGE01001088.1:0-2501 GCF_001635315.1 Oleiphilus sp. HI0123 | reverse complement strand
GAGTTCTGGTCCCAACAAGTACCCGATGACAGCTGTTCAGATACTGAGGCCCTTGAAAACTGGCTGGCGAAAGAAACTAAAGCAGGTATTCCACAAGTATTTTCTGCCACACAAGAACAGTTCATTCTTCAGGAGCTGAATCTACATGAATTGGGTGCAGTCAGCTTTAAAAAAGGATGTTATACCGGACAGGAAATCATCGCCCGTATGAAGTTCTTAGGTAAGCTTAAAAAGCGCATGTGTTTACTTGAAGGAAATGGCACTGCCGCCGATCAACTCGAGCCAGGTGCCGATGTGTTTATTAAAACTATCGAAGGTTTGCCCAAGAAAGTCGGTAAGCTCGTCCGAGCCCATACATTGACAGATACGATTATTACTGCTTTAGCTGTGCTAAACAAGGAACAAGTCGATACAGGTGAGACAACGTATATCGGCTCCGACCTGGATACTGGGTTTATTGTGTCTGACCTTAGTTATTCTTAAGAAAACTATAACGAACTCAGGTTTTTTACTTCGTTCCGATAATTTCTAGAACAAAAGCGTTTTGCTCTGCTATAACTAATGAGTAGATGAAAAACATCTTGAATCGAGGTATTCATGTCAGAAATTGGTCAGAAGATAAAACAAGATATATTGGAAGCAATTGAGAACGACACTATTGTCTTACCAACGCTTCCTGAAATTGCTTTAGATGTTAAGAGAATCAGCGAAGACGAAGATTCGGGGTTATTCGACCTGATCGACGTTATTAACAAAGATACTGCCTTATCAGCACGCCTACTCAAGGTTAGCAACAGCCCTTTGTTTCGCGGTGCAAATGAAATCACTACGCTAAACATGGCAGTAAACCGCTTAGGCATGCAATATACGAGTAATCTTGCAACAGGCCTCGCAATGGAGCAGATGTTCCAAGCAACTTCAGAGATGATCGACAAGCGTATGCGCGAGACTTGGGAGCGCAGTACCGAAGTAGCGGGTATATGTAGTGTGCTCGCACGGCAGCACCCTCATCTGGCTGCAGGCCAAGCGACGTTGGCCGGACTCGTTTATTCCATCGGTTCTTTGCCGGTCCTTAAGTACGTTGAAGATAACGACGTTCAAATAAATAGCGTAATGCTCGACAACCTTTTGGATGAACTTCAGCCCATCGTGGGTCAGAAGATATTAGAGAAATGGGACTTTCCATCCGAGCTCAAACCTGTACCCAAAGAGTGTGTTAATTTCACTCGAGAAGTTGAAAAAGCGGATTACGCCGATTTGGTCATGGTTGCCATGCTACACAGCTATGCTGGCTCAGAACACCACTATGTAGAGATGGACTGGTCGCACATTACAGCGTTTGAACGTATTGGCGTTGACCCAACTATGGACCCGAATGCAGATGAAGACCTAAGTGCTGAAATGGAAGCAGCAATGGCGTTGCTAAATGCCTAATAGAATAAGCAGGCCTAAGACATAAAAAAAGCCGATCACTTGATCGGCTTTTTATTAGATAAATACTTAATTTTTAAACAACAGACGCCCAGTTTATTGGCTGTTTACCATTATCTATCAAGTATTGATTTGTCCTTGAGAAATGGCGACAGCCAAAAAAACCACGATAGGCAGAAAGCGGCGAAGGGTGCGGTCCTTCCAATACAAAGTGCTTCTGACGATCAATCAGCTTACCTTTCTTTTGGGCATAACTCCCCCAAAGCAGGAAAACAACACCAGACCGTTGCTGATTCAGCAACTCAATAACCCTGTCAGTAAACGTTTCCCAACCTTTTCCTTGGTGGGCACCAGCTCGAGCCTGCTCAACCGTCAACACCGCATTCAGCAATAGCACACCTTGATCGGCCCAAGAAATTAGATTTCCTGAAATTGGAATCGGCATGCCTGTATCCGTGTTGAGTTCTTGATATATATTACGTAATGAAGGCGGTATTGCTACACCCGGCTGAACCGAGAAACACAAACCATGCGCCTGCCCAGGCCCGTGATACGGGTCCTGCCCGATAATAACAACCTTTACCTCTTCAAAAGCGGTATGATTCAGCGCATTGAAGATTTCGGAGCCTTGCGGATAAATAATTTTACCCGCAGCCTTTTCGCTGCTTAGAAATCCACGTAAAGACTGCATGTAAGGCAGGGTAAGCTGGTCGCCGACAACTTGCTGCCAGGACTCACTCAGTCTACCTTCTTTTTCTGAACCTTCAGCCATCATATGAAACCCAAACAATAAGCCCCTTATTAAGATACTGGCTTCATGTGCGGGAACAAAATAACGTCTTTAATGGTTGGGCTGTCGGTAAATAGCATCACTAGCCTATCAATACCGATACCCTCACCTGCAGTAGGTGGCATACCGTATTCAAGAGCCTGGATGTAATCTGAGTCGTAATGCATCGCTTCATCATCACCAGCATCTTTTTCTTCAACCTGCTTGCGGAAGCGGTCAGCCTGGTCTTCAGCGTCATTAAGCTCCGAAAAGCCATTTGCCAATTCACGGCCGCCAACAA
>NZ_LWGE01001087.1:0-2583 GCF_001635315.1 Oleiphilus sp. HI0123 | reverse complement strand
ACAACTCTGCTATTTCGCTTATCAATCTCAAAACAGCAGTTAATCAAACTAATTAACGTTACGCAGCACATGCTGCACACCCTGACATAGCGACTTTCAAATGCTCTACGTGCACTTAAGCATCGCCAGTAATAAATAAGTTGGTGCCTATATGGGGGCCACTCTGAAAAGTTTCAAGTCACCACCAAGTTATTTTTTAACTGCATTTAATCTCGGCCTGAAAGAATAATATTTATCTTTACCAACTGGTTNTAGATACAGTAATATTTAGCAAATTTTGATTTGCATATCCAGACACGGAAAAATAACCATGCTTAGCCAACTCAAAGTCTCCAACTTCGCCATCGCTGACCACCTGGAAGTTTTATTCAACAACGGCATGACCGTACTCAGCGGAGAAACCGGAGCTGGTAAATCAATTATTCTCGACGCATTAGGCTTGGCGCTTGGCGACAGGGCTGATACGAGCATGGTGCGTCACGGAGAGCCCAAGGCTGAAATTTCTGCAGCCTTTGAGTTAGACAAACACCCCAAGGCACTTGAATGGCTTAAAGACCACGACCTGGAAGAAGGCGAGCAATGTATATTGCGCAGAGTCATCACAGCCGAGGGCCGCTCGCGCAGCTATATAAATGGCCACCCTAGCCCTCTACAGAATTTAAAATCAATTGGCGAGCTACTGATTGATATTCACAGCCAACACGAACACCAATCCTTACTTAACAAAGATAACCACCGGGTGATTGTCGACAACTTTGGCCAACTACAAAGTACCTCAGACAAGGTTTCCAGCGCTTTTAATAAATGGTCAAGTCAAGCTAAGCACCTATCTAAACTTGAAAACAACCAGGATGAGATTACTGCCCGCATTCACCTCATTACCTTTCAACTTGAAGAGCTCGAGGCACTGGGCCTACAAGAAGGTGAAGTTGAGCAGCTCGAAAAAGAGCAATCCCAGCTAGCAAATGCAGAACTGCTTTTGAGTAGAGCACATGAAGCTCTAGCGTTATGTTCAGAGGGTGATGCTAATGCCGCCAGCATGGTTTCTTCAGCCTCCTCATCACTACACAACCTACCCAGCGAAAATCATGAGATTAGTGAAGCACTCAACATGCTGAATGAAGCGCAAATCCAAATTGAAGAGGCAGGTAGTAATTTACGCCATTTTATCGACTCATTTGAACTCAACCCAGCACGCCTGCAAGAAATCGAAGAACGCCTAAGCACTGCTTACCAGTTAGCAAGAAAACACCGCTGTGAACCCACTGAGCTGTTAACCATACAAAACAAACTCAGCAAAGAACTACATGACTTTAATAATGGCGACCAAAATCTGGAGCAACTGCAAGCTGAAGTAATCGAATTGGAAAACACTTACCGGGCCTTAGCTGAAACGCAGCGTCAGAAGCGTATAAAGTGTGCCAGCTCTTTAGAAAAGAAAATATGTGAGCAGCTAGCATTGATGGATATGAAGTCAGTGAAGTTCTGCGTCAGCCTAACACCTCTCGATAACAGCAAGGTAAGCCAGCACGGTCTGGATACCGTCGAATTCCTGATTAGCACCAATCCTGGACAGCCCCCCAAAGCCATCAACAAAGTTGCCTCAGGCGGTGAGCTGTCCCGAATCAGCTTAGCGATTCAAGTCATTGTCGCTCAAAACTCGACCATTCCAACACTGGTTTTCGATGAGGTGGATGTAGGCATTGGCGGCGGCACAGCACAAATTGTTGGCCGACTACTCAAATCGCTAGGCAAGAATGGACAAATCATTTGCGTTACCCACCTGCCACAAGTTGCCTCACAAGGTGACAACCATTATTTCATTAGCAAGAAATCAATTGACGGAAAAGTTAGCTCTTCGATTGACTTGCTTAATAAGAAAGCCAGAACCGAGGAAGTTGCTCGCATGCTAGGCGGTATTGAAATGACCGAGCAGACACTTGCTCATGCCAGGGAGATGTTGGAGACCGCATAAAAACTATAAACCACCGAGAACACTGAGCAACTTTCAGCCTTCACAGAGAAAAGCTTTTAAGACTTTTCTTTTTTCTCGGTGAAGCGTAGCGCCCTGTATCCTCTGTGGTTAATTATTCTTTATAAAAAAAGCCGCCTCAAAGAGCGGCTTTAGAAAACACAGTAATATCAAATCTTACTTCTTGGGACGAACATACAGCGTAAGGTTGTGATCGACTAATTCATAACCATGCTCTTCTGCAATTTCATGCTGACGCCTTTCAATAACAGGGTCTAGAAACTCAATAACTTTACCGCTTTCGGTATCGACCATATGGTCATGATGATCATCTTTCGCCAACTCGAATACCGCATGTCCACCCTCAAAGTTATGACGCAAGACCAGACCGGCAGCCTCAAACTGGGTAAGTACACGATAAACGGTCGCCAAACCTACATCATCACCCGATTCCAATAAAGCCTTATAGACATCTTCCGCACTCATATGGTGCTCATCAGCTTCTTCCAAAAGCCCCAATACTTTTAATCGTGGTAAGGTAACTTTCAAACCAACTTTTTTTAACTCTGAGTTGTCTGGCATGATTTATTTGTAATCCTATTCACAGCGTT
>NZ_LWGE01001086.1:0-2401 GCF_001635315.1 Oleiphilus sp. HI0123 | reverse complement strand
CAACCGGAATAGACTGTTCTAGAATCGCTACTTATCAAACTCGATTAGGTAATAACGCGCAGGGAGAAAGAGGAAATCTAGTTTTTCTCTGCTACCACTGAGCCACTTTATCTGAAGCTGCTGATAGCTTTGTTTTTCTGCCATACCAAAATGAGCAAGAGGCTCATCAAAACTAAGAAAACCACCTCCAAGAACTTGCTGAGATAACTGCGCCGTGCTTTCATCATCAAGAGAATGACCGAGCAATTGCACGCTGGAGCCCAATACCGTTTGCCCATTAAGTCTTAGATCGATCAATATACCCGGCTCTCGAGTCTGATTGATGAAGACGCCATGGTCGGCAGCAACTCGTTGGGAGATGATATCGAGATCACCATCCCGGTCAAAATCAACCGTCACAAAGCTCGGGGTATTTAGATAATCTTCCAAGCCCATTTCCGCTTCTGCTCGGTACATTCCTTCGCCATGCTTATTCATATACAAAACATTGGTCTGGGTACGCCGCCCTGCTCCACCAAACATATAACCGTTGCCAACATAAATATCGTTCCAGCCATCATTATTCAAGTCTGCTATCTTGCTGTGCCAACTCCAATAACTTTCTGATACAGCCCAGTCTTCAGCAAGTTCTTGCCAGCCGCCCATCGAGGACATAGACAAGACATTGCGCTGAACACCCTTAGGGTATAGTGAATAGTTGATAGCTTGCTTTGGGGGAATTACTTTACTGGCAGCTCGGCATAAAGACTCAGCCACTTTGTTTTCCTGAGTCATGAGACTACAAATATCGTCTTGCCTTGATTGCCTGGCCAGTTGAATAAGCTGCGCCTGAAGACAGTCTTGTTTTCTCTTGCTCTCAGCCAAATATTGACAGATACCAACTTGCCCAGATTTGACAGCCTGATCAAGTGAAAGCAAAGCTCTACACGCCTGTAAGTCTGCAATGCCAGCCTGCTGACAATAGTCCAAACCACCCTCTTGGCCAAAAGACATATCAACACTAAAGTAATCAATTAGCTGGTCTCGATTGAGGTCGCCACTGGCGATACTCATCGTGTTAAATGCACTGTAAGCTGGCAGGTTACTATCGGCTTTAGCTACTTGGAAACGCCCCGATTTCCAGCGATATATAATATCGGGGGCATCCATATCATTTCCCACGAGCAACTCCGGCTTACCATCTCGATCAATATCCGAGAAAAGTACTGACAAGGTCTCCCCTTGCGCTCCAGGTAATGCATGTGGCTTAAAATCTCGGCGAGTATTATTGGATGAATGCTTCTTGATGGCCGCATTCTCAATATAATAATTTTGGGAACGGTGCGGATTAAAATGTCTTAAGTCGCCAGCAAACCAGCTACCCAAAGCCATATCAACATCACCATCCTGATCAACATCCTGAAATGCCGCTGACATCACTAGTTGACTGTTTTCAAGCATCAGCTCCTGATAGCGACCTTGATCAAAGCTACCGCCCTGGTTCCAATAGATTCTATTACCAGCACCATAAAACGACACAAACAAGTCAGGATAGCTATCTGCATCCAAATCAACAAAACTGACCAATACTGGGCTTAGTTCACTTCCAAACTCTAGCGTTTTTCGCTTAGCAAAGCGCCCCCCCATATTCTGATAAAGTCGTATGCGGTCGGAATAAGCAATTGCCAGGTCTGGCCATAGATCCTGGTTCGTATCCCCCGTTGCAATACCCCGGCCATAGCTGAAGGGCTCAAATAATTCGACAGCTTTCATCGCAGGCGCACTTTCCAGACCAATAGAAGCGGCTTTAGTCGGCTCAAAGCCAACAACAGAATCATCGCTATTTTGGCCTTTTAAAGCGTAAGACTTAAGCACAAAGTCCCGACCAAGCTCCGACTTAAAATGGTGCGTATCGACTAAATCTAGCCCTTTGGTTTTCGCTAGTAAGGCCTCTACCTCTTCACCTTCACTATGCAACGCTCCCGCAAGCTGATCATGCTGTTCATTTAAATACTGATAGCTCAGATCTGACAATAGCTCTGCTAAATAAGCTTGAATCGCCTCTTCGTTACATCGTGCTTTAAGAGCTGTATTACTAATCAGTGAGCACGCTTCTGAATCACCGACATTGATGCCCTGAAAGTAACGTGAAAAGTCGTCGCATGCCGCTTTAATAACAGGCTCATTCAACTGCGTGCAGAATGACTTATCAGCACCCTGCTCTAGCTTGTGATTGATTAGCAGCGCCTGACATCGCTGCACAGCGACTGAGCTTTCCAAACCTGAACAAGCATTCAAGTCTCCTTGCTGTACTAGCAATATATTCTGACGTATAAGCTTATGTTCATTGAGGCAAAATGCCGTCAAATCTTCTACGGCTCCAGAACCTTCAAGTGAAGCGCATAGCGCATAGCCCGGATAA
>NZ_LWGE01001085.1:0-3464 GCF_001635315.1 Oleiphilus sp. HI0123 | reverse complement strand
TTATTTTCAAACAAGTGAACCCTCGATCTATGCGATTGGTGATGTAATAGGTGGTATGCAGCTTACGCCGGTTGCGCTTGCCGAAGGTATGTTCTTAGCTAATTATTTCTTTTCCTCAACTAAACCTTCATTAGTCGACTATTCCTTGATACCGACGGCTGTTTTTTGTCAGCCAAATATTGCTACGGTTGGCTTGAGTGAGGAGCAAGCGCGGGAAGAGTTTGATGACATTGATGTCTATGTGTCTAATTTTAAAATGATGAAGCATACTTTGTCTGGGCGTGATGAACGTACCTTAATGAAGATGGTTGTAGACAAGAAAACAGATGCTGTCTTAGGTGTTCACATGGTTGGTGCAGAGGCCGGAGAGATTATTCAAGGTATTGCCGTTGCATTAAAAGCTGGCGCTACGAAACAGAGTTTTGACCAAACTATTGGTATTCATCCTACTGCTGCAGAAGAATTTGTAACGATGCGCCAGCCTAGAACTTAAGGTTTTTTTGCTTCGATCACCAGAAAAATACACTGACCCTGAAATTATCAAGAAAAGTAAGTATACTTCCGTTTTTTACGGAAGGTGGTATGTAAGTAGTCATTGGTATTTTTTACGAGCCAGACTTTCATCACGTAATCCATTATCCATAGCAGATTATAAATAGGAGCCAGCTTTGAGTTCGGTTGAATCACAGCAAAGAGTTTTATCCGGTATGCGCCCTACGGGCAAGCTACATCTTGGGCATTATCATGGTGTACTCAAGAACTGGGTAGAGTTGCAACACGATTATGAATGTTTCCTCTTCGTTGCAGACTGGCATGCACTCACAACGCATTATGAAGACCCTTTCATGATAGAACAGAGCGTGTGGGATATGGTGATCGATTGGCTTGCTGCGGGTATTAACCCAGGTTCAGCGACAATGTTTGTTCAGTCTATGGTGCCTGAACATGCAGAGTTGCACCTATTGTTGTCAATGATGACGCCTTTAGGTTGGCTGGAACGTGTACCAACTTACAAAGACCAGCAAGAGAAGTTGAAAGAAAAAGATTTGGCAACTTACGGTTTCTTAGGTTATCCATTATTACAAAGTGCTGACATCTTAGTTTATCGTGCGGGTTTTGTTCCTGTTGGTGCTGACCAGGTAGCTCATGTCGAATTGACGCGTGAAATTGCTCGTCGCTTTAATCATTTATATGGTAAAGATCCGGGTTTTGAAGAGCAGGCTGAAGCAGCGATAAAGAAAATGGGTAAGAAAAACGCCAAGCTTTATCGTAATTTACAGAAGCGATTCCAAGAACAGGGCGACGATGAGGCTTTGGAAACTGCAAGAGCTTTGATCAAAGACCAGCAAAATATATCACTAGGCGATCGTGAACGCTTGTTTGGTTTTATTGAGGGAGGCGGTAAAGTGATTCTACCTGAGCCTCAGCCATTATTGACTGAAGCATCGAAGATGCCAGGTTTAGATGGTCAGAAAATGTCCAAATCTTACGGCAATACTATTGGCTTACGTGAGGATCCGGATTCGGTTACTCAAAAAATACGAACCATGCAGACAGACCCACAACGTGTACGCTTATCTGATCCGGGTGATCCAGATAAGTGCCCTGTGTGGAAGTTGCATGATGTTTATTCCGACGAAAGTACTAAATGCTGGGTTCGTGAAGGTTGCACCAGTGCAGGCATTGGTTGTTTGGAATGTAAGAACCCAATAATTGAAAAAGTGCTTGAAGAGCAGCGCCCAATTCGTGAACGTGCTCGCCAGTATGAAGAGAACCCAGAATTAGTGCGTAGTATTTTATCTGAAGGTGCCGAGCGCGCGCGTGACGCAGCAAAGGGAACGCTTCAGGAAGTTCGACGTGTAATGGGTTTATCTTTCGGCGCGTAAAGTGCTAGAAGATAGGGGGCTTGAGTATGTCAGCTGTGCAACAAGAATTACCTTTGGCAATTGTCGAAGGTAAAGTTGTAAGGGATGTCCCTCAAGACCTCTATATTCCCCCCGATGCTTTATCGGTTATTCTCGAAGCCTTTGAAGGCCCGCTAGATCTGCTCCTGTATTTGATACGACGCCAAAATATGGATATTCTGGCAGTTGATGTGAGTGAGATAACGCGTCAGTACATCGAATATATTCAAGTTGCGAAAAAGATGAAGTTCGAGCTGGCTGCTGAGTACCTACTCATGGCTGCGATGTTGGCCGAGATCAAATCTCGAATGTTATTGCCTAAAATTTCGCATGAAGATGACGAAGAAGAAGACCCACGTGCTGAATTGATTCGTCGCCTTCAGCAATATGAACGCTTCAAGAAAGCAGCTGAAGATTTGGATGAGTTACCACGCGTTGATAGAGAAATAGTTCCTGTTCATATCAAAGCAGAAACCAGTTCTGACGGAAAGATACATCCTGATGTCTCGCTAAATGAGTTAATTCAGGCACTTAATTCTGTTCTGCAACGCTCTGATATGTTTGTAAGCCACCATATTGAAAAAGAGAAGCTCTCAACTAGAGAGAGGATGACAATTATCTTATCTAAGGTAACGCCCGAACAGTTCGTCCCTTTCGCTGCGCTCTTTAGTCCAGAGGAAGGGCGAGATGGTGTTGTGGTAACATTTTTGGCAATTATGGAATTAGTTAAAGAGCAGTTGCTCGATTTTGTTCAATCAGAAACCTTGGGGCCTATTCATGTTCGGGCGCGCGGAGCACAATAAAGAGCTTTGAAATGGTAGACATTAAAGAGTTACTTAGTTCAAATAGCGAAGATCTTACTAATGTAGGGAATCAATACACCTATAATTCACTTGAGCCCACCGTTGAAGTATTAAAACCTATTGTCGAAGCGCTTCTGTTTTCAGCAGGTAAACCTTTGTCTATCGATGCGATTCAAGCTTTATTGGAACCTGACCTTACGCCTACCAGGGCAGTGTTTCGCTCCGTATTGCAAGAAATTGAGGAAGACTACAAAGGTCGTGGTGTTGAGTTGGTTGAGTTTTCTGGCGCTTATCGCTTTCAGTCCCGGCCTTCAATGAGCGAGTGGGTACAGCGTTTATGGGAAGAACGACCTCAAAAGTATTCCAGAGCACTTTTGGAAACATTGGCCTTGATTGCCTATCGCCAACCGATTACGCGTGGCGATATTGAAGAAGTTCGGGGGGTTGCAGTCAGCTCTACCATAATGAAGACCCTGCTAGAAAGAAATTGGGTGCGAGTTGTGGGTCATCGCGAGGTTCCCGGTCGACCAGCAATTTATGCAACGACCAAGCATTTTCTTTCCTATTTCAACCTAAGCAGCCTTGATGACCTGCCAACCTTGGCCGAAATTCGAGATATTGAGCTAATTTCCAAAGAATTAAATGCACAATTAGAGCTAGTCGGCACCGAAGATGAGTCAGTAAAACAGGACGATTAGCTCTATATAAGGAAGGCTCTATATGCTTATTCCGAAATTCCCGTTAAATTACTGACCTT
>NZ_LWGE01001084.1:0-9479 GCF_001635315.1 Oleiphilus sp. HI0123 | reverse complement strand
ATTGACGATAAACCGGTAATAATATTAAAATAAAACCAAAAAAGGTTTAAAAATGACATTTTACAACGAATTATCCTCGATCAATCTTCACGATTTTTTCTCAATTCTCGAAGAGAAAAAAGCATCTACAGGCTCCACTACATTCAAAAATATGAAATCAGTGCTGAGCCAACTGCAGAAAAGCCAAATAGTAACACCTGAAAATTTTGTTCCATTATTCGAAAATGAGAATGACCTGATAAATAAATATCTAGACCATTTAGCATCCAAAGGGAACAGAGATGTTCGGTCGGCTAAGAGTCGGTTAAAATCTCTCATTTCAACTTACAAAGAACTCCAAGAATTCGATAACGCTAGGACTTTTAACCAGTTATTTTCACTAGGAATGCACCGAAGATTTGGAAGTATTCAATCTCATCTGAATACAAAAGGCACCCTAGCCGCAAAGGAAGCTATCCTAGAGCTGTTAACAGAATTTCGAAGACACGCCAACCAAGGTAAAAATCAATCAGCTGAAGGCAAAGGAATAGGAAGCGCGGATACATTTACGAATTGGCTCACCAACACTAGAACAGTGACATATAAATATTGGCTTCCACACCTATCTTTTTTCGACAACTTTTTTGATTTTCCAAGCGGGAGTTTTCTTAAACGAGTTCCTAAACATGCACTGCAAAAAACACCGCCTAAAAAGCCGATATATAGAGACCTAATCAAAGACCTCCCCCCACTCGTATCCAGACAATTTGAGCAATTCAAGAATTTAAAAGTGTATGGCATTTCACCGATAGCAATCACCAAGATTGACGGTGCAAGTCGAATGATCCAATCAAAAAATGAAATTTTTGATACCAGTAAAAAAAAGGGCTGGACCATGAATCAGGATGGTTCATGTGGTTCTGCTCAAATTACGCACAGCGCCCTAAAAGCCTACTATGATTTTGTGTTAAAGCATTCTAACGACAAAGAGGATTTCTCAAAGGAGATTGATCAACTCGAGATAAATCTTCTCGGAGATGACATTTTGCTAGCCGATTACATCGAGTATCTTAATATCAATGGATATGGCAAAACTTCAACCAAACGATTGCTAGAACTAATTGATGAAATTTCTCGAGAAAACGGTTTTCTTCGATTAGGCGTAAACCCACTGAGAGGTATGACAGCATCAGAGTGGCATGAGCATCTCGACGATCTTTCACCATATCTAAAAAACCTTAAGAGGTCTCTAGAGAAAAACGAGCCCGCTCCAAGAGATGGTAAAAGGCACATTAAGTTTCTCTTAAATATGCCTGCTAGCTCAATGAAAAACAGCGTAGATCTAATAATAGAAAATCTATTTGAATACGACACAAAAACTTTCACTAAAATAGCAACAACTCCCTTTAGATCATCTTCAGCAGGATTAATTACTCAACTATCCCGTGCTTGCCCTCTACGTATTCACAACTGGGCCCAACTGCACTACCAGGAAGTATCAACTACAATCACCGAAACACAAGAGCCAAGCCTAATCTATCTAAAGAATGAAGACCGATACCGAGTTTTCGTACCTAAAAAGTTTCTAAAAAATCGAGAACGCTCCGACATATTTGACATTAGCATGCCAATACCTCAGCTTTTCAATAGCGATATAGAGCGGTTTATTGAAATTCGGAAAAAGCTTATAGAGCACTTTGGCTTCGAAGATCAGAGGCTATTCTTCAAAGTCACTATCAAGAAAGGAAAAGCTAATGCTCGACCCTACAAATCAGGAGAACTAGCGTCCGATTATAAAACCGCAACTAAGAAAGTCATAAACAAATTATTCCCCGATGTATTATCTAGAGGGATTAACCCACACGCTTTACGGCACTTGTCAGCAACAGAGTTTTTAAACGACAACCCTGAAAATTATGCAGCTCTAGCAATATTGCTGAACGATAGCCTAGAGGTCGTACTTAAAACCTATGCGCAACTAGATAGCAAACAGAAAAGCCTAGAGATCTGTGAATGGGCAGAAAGGCGGTATGCATAACACTTAAGATTATCTTCCTAATTCCTGATAGCCACCGCGACTTAACCAAGCAAATTTCAATACGACAACGTCTAAAATTTAAATTAACAAGTGGTGGCCAAATAAACAAAAATCGAATACAGCGTATATAACACCGAACAATATATAGCTAAACTTCTTGAGGTTAATTACCCTTAAGTTGCCAGTAACAAAAGCAGAGCACGAAATATGCCTCATCACAATTGCAGCAAATACTTTTCTTATGAAGACTTTTACTATTGCTCAAAGACTTGGCAGCGCACAAAACCAACTAACACCCCAAAACAAGCCGAAACCATTTCGGCAATTCGAGAACTAGCTACGACCATTCTTGACCCTATTATCGATACATTTGGCGAAATTAAACTCACATATGGTTTTTGCTCCCACACCTTAGCTGCACAAATCAAGAAGAACGAAACACCATTAATTGCGCCGAATCTTGACCAACATGCAGGCTATGAACTCAACTCAAGAGGAAAGCGTATATGCGAAAGGGGTGGCTTTGCATGTGACTTCATCATCCATAATTCGGATATGAAGTTCATTTCGAAATGGATAATCGAGAATTGTGATTTTGATCGCTTATATTTCTATGGCGAAAACAGACCAATACATGTCAGTATCGGTCCCGAGTGTAAACGTCAAATTGTAATTATGAGACAACTCAGCGATGGTAGATATATCCCAAGAGTAGTTAGCGAAGATAATTTCTAGGAAATGTCATGGATGAGCAAGCATTCTTAACGCAAGTCAAATCAATTGAAATTGGTAAACACCTGCCCGAGGCCATCTATTTTCACAAAGATTCATTCGATACTATTGATGGAGTACTGAGAGACTTCTTAATTCGTATCTCTACAGCGATCAAGTTGACCACAGATGAATGGAATGTAGTTAAACTCTATAAACGCAGCTTTAGAATATCTTTTTTAAACTACCCTTCATTCTTTGATGAAGCTTATCCAAGCTTGCACACAAGCAACACCGTAAACTTAGTAGAAAAATCAGTTAAAGAGAGTAAATACACCACATCTGATAATCCTCCCATACTGCACCGCAAAGAATTATTTATTACTGAGGATCACCCTCGTTATGAAGAGTGCTGCCATATAACTCAAGAAGGCGAAGCTGCAGGCTTGTACGACAACACACACATTATCGGATTTAAAAGCTCCTGGGAGCGCTTGATAGAACAAAAAGGTTATACACTTGTAGATGGTCGGCTTTTCAGGCAAGCAGTTGTTACACTTCAAGAAACTGATAACAATAAAGTCATCGACCGCCACAAAACAGCAATTGCGAGAAACGAACTATCAGTTCCTATGAGAAACCTGGCGAAGCACGGATATCTTGATGGTGAGTATTCTGTTTTCGATTATGGTTGTGGTCGCGGAGATGATTTAAGAGAGCTAGAAGCACATGGTATTGACGCAGTTGGTTGGGATCCTAACTTTCGACCTGAAACAGACAAGTTCAATTGTGACCTAGTCAATATTGGATACGTCATTAACGTCATTGAAGATAGAGAGGAGAGAATTGATGCACTTTCAAACGCATTCGCTCTTGCAGACAAGCTCTTGGTCGTTTCAGCAATGCTCGGCTCAGAAAGTTTCATTAGAAGATTCAAACCCTACAAAGATGGTGTCATCACATCTATCAATACCTTTCAAAAATACTACTCACAAGGCGAACTCCAAACATTCATAGAACAAACGCTGGATGAAAATGCTATCCCGGTTGCTCCAGGTATTTTCTTCATATTCAAAGATAAGATTGAAGAGCAGCTGTTCCTAGAGAAGAGGCAACGGAGAACCCATCACTGGAAACAACTTTCCTCACGCCCGCAGGTCAAGCTGGATAAGTTTGAGTTGGTCTTGGAAAAGAATCGCGAGTTATTCGAAAATTTCTGGCAGCAATGTTTATCTTTAGGACGCCTTCCAGCAGCTGAAGAGTTCGAACAATCCCCAAAATTGAAAGAGTTGATTGGTTCACATAAGAAAGTTTTTAATCTCTTACAGAAACGCTTTGATACTACTGATTTTGAAAAATCTCAAGTGGAACGCACCCAAGACCTATCAGTATATTTTGCATTGTCATTCTTTGGTAAACGAAAACCCTATACTCAGCTACCTAAAGAATTACAACTTGATGTCAAAGCCCTATTCGGCAGCTATAACGACGCTAGGGATGTTGGAAAATTCCTCCTTTTCAATATAGCCAAAACGGAAGAAATTGAAGCAGCCTGCCAAAAGACCATTCACCAGATACCTGCTGCTCACCTTATTCCAAGTAAGTCTTTAACATTCCACAAAAAGTTTTTGAACGATTTACCCGTTCTATTAAGAGTATATGTGGGCTGCGCAATGCAATTATATGGCGAACTAGATGAAATAGATCTTATCAAGATACACATTAGATCAGGCAAGTGCTCCTTCATGGGGTATGACGATTTTAGCTCATCTCCAACACCGCCGCTCAGGGAGCGGATCAAGGTTAAATTAGCGGATCAGGACGTCGATTTCTTTGACTATGTTGAAAATTTCCAACCCCCTCCATTATTCGGAAAATCTAAACTAATTGATGACAGCTTTTCTGACTACAAAAAGCAATCAGGGTTTGATAAAAAGCTTTTAAGTATCTTGCAACAACCACTACCCAAAACAGCACCAGAGCTTAAAAAGCTTCTGAATAGTAAGGGATATCAAATTCGAGGATATCGATTCTACAAGGTATAGATGTAATTACTTACGCTAAAAAAAACATTACTATGCAAGCAATAAGCAGCCCTCCCTCAAAATACTTAATATTTTCATTGAACTTCCGGAGACAGGTAGTAGAATTACGTTATTTTTAACGTACCGCTTCTTAGGAAAATTATAAATGGATTCCGGCTACTGCTACTCATTTCCTGCTACTAGAGGCATGCAAGCAGGAAAACCATTTTATATCGCTATGTGCCCAATGCGCATTATTCCTAAAATATTCATCTTCGATGGTGAAGAGGTCCCCCCTCAGTTGAGGGCTCAGCGAAAGCTCAATACTCAGCGAGTCCCTGAGATATCTAAGTACTTAGTCGAGAAACCTACAGATTATGTGCTATCTGCTTTAACTGCATCCATCGATGCCAGCATAAAATTCGACTCTGTAGATCCAGACGGAACTAATTCAAACCTTGGCACCCTCAGCATACCAATGGATGCACGCATGTTGATCAATGACGGTCAACACCGCCGAGCAGCAATAGAGGATGCCATCAAGGAAAACCCAGATTTGGGACACGATAATGTTGCGGTCTTATTTTTCATTGATGAAGGGCTAACTCGTAGCCAACAAATGTTTGTTGACCTCAACATGCATCAAGTTAGGCCAGACACCTCATTGGTTACGCTATACAATCATACAGACCCAGAATCTGTTATGGCCACAGAAATAGCTAAAAACTGCCCACCGTTTGAAGGACTAACAGATCTTGAAAATAGCAGCCTATCAAAGAAGAGTAACAAACTGTTCACCTTAAGTAGTATCAAACACGCAAACAGAGCTCTATTGAAAAAGAAACGAAAAGATAAGCTAACCGAATCAGATGTCGAAATAGCAAAAGCTTTTTGGACTCAGTTATCACAAGCTCTACCATTCTGGAAGCTAGTAAGAGAAGGAAAAATAGCAGCCTCTTCAGTCCGCGAAGACAACCTATTTAGTCACGGCATCATCATTCAAGCCATTGCTACTTTAGGAAGCTACCTACTTTCCCAGCATCCAGAAAATTGGCAGAACTATGTTAAACAGCTTGAAGATGTCAATTGGAGTAAAAGCAACCATTTATGGGATGGGCGTTCAATCATATTTGGTCGCATGACAAAAACTAAAAGTGCCAACCTACTAACAGTAAATGCATTAAAGCTGCATTTAGGAATAGAGTTAGACCCAGAAGAAAAAGTTCTTGAGGATAGTTTTAATAATGACAAGTAAGGAATTCGCATACCAAACCCTAGGCGAAATGGTTAATCAGGAACAGATAAATGGCTTATCCCTGCGTGCCTACGTAGATGAAATAAAGAGTTTATATCAAGAAAACACCACTCCGTGGGTTATTGGTTATAGCGGCGGCAAAGATTCAACCGTAACCCTAGAGTTGATTTATTTAGCATTAGTAGAACTTCCCCAAGAGCTTCGAACAAAACCCGTGTTTGTCGTGTGCTCAGACACTTTAGTAGAAACTCCGGTTGTTGTTGACCTAATCTCCGAAACACTAGATTTAGTGAATAAAAAAGCAAAAAAGGACAATATTCCTCTAACGGCACACCTCGTATCGCCGAAGATAGATAAAACTTTCTGGGTGAATCTGCTTGGAAAGGGATACCCTGCTCCCACCCCTATGTTCAGGTGGTGTACGGAGAACATGAAGATTAACCCCGTCAGCGACTTTATTAAAAACACAGTTTCAAAATACGGTGAAGTGATTGTTATTCTTGGGGCTCGTAAAGAAGAAAGCTCAAGTCGGGCCCAGGTAATAGCGCGGCACAGAATTGACGGTTCAAGATTAAATAAACATAGCAATCTACCAAATGCATTCGTCTATACCCCCATAGAAGACTGGACTGCTGACGATGTTTGGTTGTTCTTAATGCAAAGCCCAACACCTTGGAACACTTCGAACCGTCCTTTGTTCGAGCTTTATAAAGACTCAAATCAAGGGGAATGCCCATTAGTAATAGACACCTCAACACCGTCTTGCGGCAATTCACGATTTGGTTGCTGGACATGTACAGTTGTCACAAAAGATAAAGCCATGCAAAGTCTTATTCTGAGCGGTGAAGAATGGATGCAAGAACTAGCTGACTTCCGAGATAAACTTACGCTAAGCAACCATGAAGATAAACGCCATGAGCTAAGGAACTTTAAACGCAGGACCGGTAAAGTCACTTATTATTCCGCAAATAGAATCGATGAAGACGGCGAAAAAGAAGCACAAGTCGTTCGAGGACCACTTTACCTAAAAGTTCGCCAGCAATGGCTAAAGGAGCTCTTAACTATACAAAAAGGGTTAAGAGGAACGGAGCATGAAATGGAATTAATCACTCCGGCGGAGTTACATCAAATTCGTCAAGAATGGTTAAATGACCCAAATGAGCCAGACTGGACCGACTCGCTTCCTCGAATATACAGTGAAGTTTTCAACGAGAACCTAGACTGGGTAGAAAATGATTCTGGCGCATTTACTCAACCAGATGCAGAGCTACTAGAAGAGCTAGCAATTAAATATCAAACATCCCCTCATTTGGTCATGAAGCTTTTAGACTTAGAGATATCTTTGGACGGTCTTAGTCAACGAAGTGGTATCTTCAAAAAAATGGGAAGTATTCTCAAGCAAGACTGGGACGATCTTGAGAGTATATTGGAAAAGAGAAGTGAAATTGTAGACACCTCTAACTACAAAGATGTAATCAAGCAGCAGGTTTCTTTCGAAGGTAACAAATCTGAAGGAAAACATAGAAATATTTATGAAGAAGCTAGTGATAGACTTACTCGCGAACACGAATATTACGGCAATATTCTCAAAGAAATGGAAGGAAATAACTCATGATTCTGAAAGAAGTCATTGTTCATAATTTTAGAGTTTTTTCTGGTACCCATCGTTTTGATTTAATGCCAAGAGAAGATGACAATCACAAACGGCCCATCATATTATTTGGAGGCCTGAATGGCTCTGGAAAAACCTCCCTCTTAACTGCTGTCAGGCTTGGTTTATATGGAAAACAAGCCGTTGGAAAAGGCATCACTATAAAAGACTATCATGAGTACTTAGCGAGTAGTCTTCACAAAACACCAGAATCTGTCGTTCCTATTACAGACGCACGTGTAGAGCTCATATTCAATTATGCTAGACAAGGAATCATCGAAGAGTTCCGCGTAATAAGGTCATGGTCTATTAAAGGACAAACGTGTCGAGAGAACATCTTGATTCACAGAAATGGAGTTTATCTTGAAGAATTCAACTCTGAGCAATGCCAAGCGTTTCTGAATGAGCTTATTCCAATAGGTGTTTCCGATTTATTCTTTTTTGATGGTGAAAAAATTGCTGACCTGGCTGAGGATGAATCGGGCAAAACGCTTCAAACTGCAGTAAAGAAGCTTTTGGGATTAGATATTATTGAACGCTTACGCAATGACCTATCTCTGTATCTCAGAAGAGAAAACAAACTTACTCTTCCTGAGAAAATACAAGCAGATATAGACGCACATGAAAATGAGATGATTCAGGTCATGGCAGCGAAAGATGAAGCTAAAAGCGACTATGAACGTTTTAAGAGCGAATTACTCGACATTCAAAGACAGATAGATGCGAATAACCTGGCAATCGATAGTCAGGGTGGTGCATGGGCGTCCTCTCGACGAAAAGAAGAACAAAACCAAGATCGACTCATTGCTCAAAAACGCCAACTAGAAAAAGCGCTATTAGACGAAATGTCCGGTGCATATCCACTATCCTTCGCAAAAAAGACACTAACAGACCTCTTACAGAAGCTAAAAGACTCATCGGAAAAGCGTAAAAAGCAAGACACTGCTCTTCTAATTTCGGATCGATTAGAAAGCATCAAATCGATGATTCGTACTCGTCTCTCAGACAACGAATCTAGAGAAATTACGGATGATGTTTTGAATACTGGTTTTTCTGATTTGCTACAACCCTCTCACGAAAAGATACCAGAACACCTTGACCTCTCTGACTCCGAGATTGCTCGCTATGAGCAATGGATTACTATATCTTCTGAGGAAAGCTCGAATCGAGTCAATCAAATAAAAAACGAGCTTTCAGCGATTGAAAAAGAACTGGAAAATAGCAGCATAAGGTTAGAACGCGCCCCAGAAGAAGATCAATTGACCAAGAATCTCAATGAGTTAAAGAAACTAAAATCCAGAGAAGGTGAAATTGAGCTTCAGATTAAAAAATCTATTGAAAATATTAGACGCTACTTAACTAGGGCTGTCGATCTTAATAGAAAAATAGAAAAGCTCCATGCTTCGATTGTAAACAGTCAAAGCGATTCTAACGCTCAAAGGCATGCAATTCAGTCAGGAGAGCTATTATCAGAGTTTGCAGCAATTACCTCAAAGAGGCGCGTCCAAGAGTTAGAAACTGCATTTATTGAATCCTACAAAAAGCTGGCCAGGAAAGAAGACTTAAACATCTCCGCCAAGATCGACCCAGCAACATTCCTTATCTCTCTCTTGGATGAACATGATAACTTAATTGATAGGCATGAAATATCGGCAGGCGAAAAGCAGATTTATGCTATAGCTATTCTTGAAGCTCTTGCAAAAACATCTGGCCGAAAACTACCGATTATTATTGATACCCCCCTCGGTCGCTTAGACTCTAAACATAGAAACAAACTTGTGAATAACTACTTCCCTAGAGCTAGTCACCAAGTAATTATAC
>NZ_LWGE01001083.1:0-3229 GCF_001635315.1 Oleiphilus sp. HI0123 | reverse complement strand
TTCACTTTTGATGAAGACCTTTCAGAAGATGATACGGTTGTTAGCAAGCAGGGTGTAGACCTGGTTGTCGACGCCATGAGTTATCAATACCCGTCGGAGCGACAGTTGATTATACTGAAGGCCTAAAAGGTGCTCAGTTTTCTGTGACCAATCCGAATGCAGAAACAACCTGTGGTTGTGGTTCGAGCTTTAGTATTTAAGCGCTGAGCCTTCCTGATTTCAAAGTATTTTAGGGCTGCTTAGCTGCTCTAAAAGTACTTGAACGGCCTCTCTAAGATGCTTATCCAGGTCTTTTTTCCCACTAAAATTAAACTCCTCCACACAATCAGAAATTGAACGAGCTTGTAAAACCCGTCGAATCAGTACTTGTAGCGGGCGCTTGATTGAACTTTTTTTATTTTTTTGTTTGAAGCAAGATAAGGTCAAACTGATCAACTCGCTCATACATTCTTCGATGGCCAACTTATGGCTAGCAAAGCGTTGAAGTTGAGCAAGCTGCCTGCTGTCTAGCCTTAGCTCTACTGCTGGAATTTTCGCTTCTGTTAGCGCATCATACAGCGTATCGCTAGTGTGGTGTTGATATTGTCTACTGATACCACTGAGCAAATTTCTGGCATAGATACTTTCTAATAGAGCCAAATTTTCCTGTGCAGACAAAGATATCGGCCTTTGCATAATCGCGGCATAACAGCCACTAGCATTATCACGTTGAAGACCAAGTTTGAGAAGCGAAAACTGATTCTTTGACCAGAAAGAAAGCAACTCGGTTGTCAGTCCAAATGCTGTAGTAAGACAATCAAGGTGTTTAGTTTTCGCGACTTGTAAAGCTTCTTCAATTAGTTGGCTACCGAGCCCTTGATTCTCGTATTCAGCGCGTACTGCAATACGCATTATACGCAATGAGTGTTGTTCCAGGTTTTTGATATCGCCAGAGAGGGTAGCAAGAGTCTGCGGAACTAAGTGGCCACGTAAGCGTCGCTTTCCTGCGAGGATCTCTTGTTGCAGAGTGCTTTCTAAAATCCCCCCTTCTCGTATTATCAGCATTGCTGAGATCAACTCACCTTGTTGCTCACTTTCTATATGATCTTTGAAACCACAAGCTAGCAACACACCGGGATGATCAAGTATAAGTCTTATATCGTCAGGGGAAGTTTGATAGTGAGCATTCACTAGCAATGAAATAACCTGCTCAAGGAGTTTAGGCTCGGAGGCTAGTTGCTGCTGTGAAGGCCAGAGCACGTTCATCTCTGTATGTTTGTTTTTTACACTACGTTTTTGGCTAAATGAATCGTCATTCAAGGATAAAAATAATAGCCGACTCATCCAATTTTCTAAGGGGTCATTCTCGGCCCAACGAACTGGCTGGCTTAGATGAATGCTTTTCCACTTGGGTGTTAGTAGGTCGAGTTGTTTCTTAAAACGAATTGCAAAGCCTTGACCATTGCCTTCGTAGCCATGGATGGTGCTTGAAAATACGATTCTAGAATAGTGCTTTAGTAGTTCACTCAATGTAGACGCTGGAATTCCGGCAGCTTCATCGATTAGCAGTAACTGGCACTCGGGCTTGGTAAGTAAGAGCTCATCAGGCGATATAAACTTCAGACAGTGAGAATAACTATCGTGGTTGCCACACTCATCTGTAATGTATTTTGAAAAGTGGAAGAATGCATTGGCACAAGCTCGTTTTGAGGGGGCTGTAATCAAAATAGATTTTTTATATTTGAGGGCCAACTTCGCCGCGGCAATGCCAAGCGCGCTGGTTTTGCCTCGTCCCCTATCGGCGGTGACGATCAGTGGCCGTCTACGGTGCCCTTCGACAACATGAGTGATTAGCTCAATTGCTTCGCGCTGGTCAGGTGTGGGTAGGGCCTGTACCTGAGTCGTCGCAGCCGCAGGAACAGCAGGAAGCTGAGACTGATTCTCTTGGCAAAATAGCAGACAATCCTGACTGTTAAAAAAGCTAATCAAACGCTGGAGAAAAAAGGTGTTTGTTTTAGATAACTCTGACTCGTCACTGCACATGCGGCGATAGTCTGGGTCAGGTGCTTTAGCCAAGTCAGCGAGAGGGGGCACCATGATGATAAATAAGCCTCCTCCGCGAACAAGTCCAGATGCTCCACCAAGTCCGTCCGGGCTTAAGCCATCGAAGCCATCCCAAAGCAACAGATTACAATCACCACCCAAGAGGCTTTTAACTTTATGTGCAGAAACAGACTTAAAGCCTTTAATAGGTTCGGAGGCGCTGATATAAATAGCCTCATTTATATCGCCGAAAAGCGAGTTGCTTTGAACCGTATCTAAACACCAATTCTTGTCGCCACTAAGCACTACGGGGTAGCGACAGAAAGACTGCTGGGCAGCGTCAAAAATATTGGAGAATAGCTTTTCAAGCATAGTGGCTTCTTAGTAAATAGGGCGATAAAGAATTTAAATGACCGGCAAGGACAAAAATTTAAGTAAACCTGTAATTTCAGAAGTATGTGTCTATGCTTGAACTAAAACAAGTCTTTGCATGTATCAGTGTCTTGACCTGTCATAGAGTAAGAGAGGAAGCGTTTTGAAAGAAAGTCAGAAACCGGGGAGAACGCAGTTCATTATGATGTTCTTTGCCTTTTCATTTGGCATGGTTCTAGCCAACCTCTTGGCTCAGAATGCTGCGCAGAAAGAAGTCGAAGAGCGCGCCCCTTTATTGGTTTATAAAGGCATTGATAAAAATCTCGAAGACCTGTCGCCAGAGTTTAAGGAACGTATTAGCAAGTTAGAGCGCGAGAGGCGCAGAACTCTCGAAATGGCCGCTTTGCAGATGCATATTTATCAGTATGCGAAAGATCATAAGGTGAGTGCTGAGCAGGCAGGCAAAACACTTTTTCCAAAGTCTGAATATGAAGTTGATAGTCAACGCGTGAGTGACTTTTATCATGCTAACCAGGAGCATATTGCCAAGCCTTTTTATCAAGTCGAGCAGGAAATTACGGCTCAGCTTGAATATCAAAGTGTGAAAAATCTAAAGGAGCAGTTGCTGGCATCGCTTCAAAAGAGTGGTGATTTGGCAATTCTTCCCAGTCAATAAGGTTTTTTAAACGATATTGGTCCATTGCAAGAGACCTTGGCTGGTTATCCTTTGTACGACCGACTATACTAGCGCCCGTTCAAATTTTGGGTATTGAATCTACGTTGTGAGCTATGTTGGACAAGTTATACCATAAGCAGAAGTTTGCTCAGGCAAGCA
>NZ_LWGE01001082.1:0-1621 GCF_001635315.1 Oleiphilus sp. HI0123 | reverse complement strand
AACAGCACAGGTAGCATGAGCCAGAATTTTTTCATGTGTGATAATACTCTTTTAGGATGGTGATACGTTTCAGGCTAAGTATCCTAATGTCATTACCAGTAATGTCAATGAGAAGAGAAATAAAGGGGGAGAGGCACTTTACTCAGACGCCAATTCCCACTCGGATGATCATTGCCGTTTTTTTGACCAATTATTAGTGCCTTGCTTTATTCAAATTCTAGAAGTGTGCCGCAAGGTGTTGATGGTAAGAAGTATCTGTTTTTACGGTACGACCTTTGATTAATATTTAGTGTTGGTTCAAGAGTCTGACTTTTAGGCCTTGAGCAGTCCTGCATCCAGTTGTTGAGGAATTATCTATGATCAATGTTAGAAATTATGATGAGAAACGTGACCATATCCGTATGAAGCTAGACACGCCTATCCAGGTAAAACTGGATACTGGAAACTATATTGAGGGCACTTGCCTCGATCTTAGTGTAAATGGCATGCAAGTTGAACTTGATAGGGCGATTAACGCAGGTGAATGTATTGAGGCCTGTATCCGCTCAGAGATGGGAATAGTGCCCGACTTGGTTAGCAAGGCGACGGTTGTACGAACAACCCAGATCGAATCGGGTCGATATCTACACGGCGTACAAATACAAAGCATGCAGTAGTCAAAAAGCGACGGAGGGATCTAATTTTAACCAATGTAAGCGGTTTGGTTTATAGTCCCTCTGAAATTTATGAGATCTACTTGTCTCGACTTAGGTGAGTAGTAAACCTAATCTCTGCTGTGTCTTTGCGTTTCCTATATAGACCTAGTTAATCGATTCGTATACATAGAACGATTAAAAAAATATGATACAGCAGTGACTATCAGTTTCCTTTTTATTGAGCAATTGAATAAGCTTGCTCAGACCTTAAAGCGGTTAACTAAGTCGGACAAATCCTGATTTAGTTGGTTTGCTTGTTGGCAGCTTGCAGAAGTTTGTTCCATGCCCTCGCTGGTCGTGGTGGCGACTTCAACAACCGTTTGAACATTCTTCTCCATTTCTTCACACACGCATGACTGTTCTTCTGAAGCGCTTGCTACTAGTTGGTTAATCTCATTTATAACTGAAATCGAAGAAGCAATTTGGTTAAGTGATCGTTGTACTTGTTCACTTTGACGAACGGTACTTTGACTTTGTTCATTACTTCGTGTCATGACTTCGACGGCTCTCTGTGATCCACTTTTGAGTCGATCAATCATTTCTTGTATTTCTTCTGTGCTTTGTTGAGTGCGTCCTGCCAAGCCTCTAACTTCATCAGCAACAACAGCAAATCCTCTACCGTGCTCACCTGCTCGCGCAGCTTCGATTGCGGCATTGAGAGCAAGGAGGTTTGTTTGTTCCGCGATTCCAACGATCACGTTGAGGACGTTTACAATTTGATTGACCTCATCTTCAAGTGTTGAGATGACGCCTGTGGCATCCTCAATTTCAGCTGATAAACTGCCGATAGTCGAGATTGCTTCGGTGACAATTTGTTCGGCTTCTTCACTGACAATTTTCGCTTCGGTCGCACTTCTCGCCGCGTTTTCGGTATTTTGAGCAATTTCTCGACCACTTGAGGACATCTGATTGATGGCTGTAGCGAT
>NZ_LWGE01001081.1:0-2890 GCF_001635315.1 Oleiphilus sp. HI0123 | reverse complement strand
AAGGTATGGATCATTTTCGTAATATCGGTTTGATTGGTCGTATGGGCAGTGCCCAGGTCATAGAAACGATGCGTCGTTTAAGAAAATTTCTGGTTAATGAAGGTTATTATCTAATCATTGAAGAAAATATCGGTGCTTTAATTCCCGGGCATGGTTTGCAGGTTTCCAGTGTCAAAATGATGGGGGAAATGTGTGATCTGGTGATCGTAGTGGGTGGTGATGGAAGTTTGTTGGGGGCTGCTCGAGAGTTAGCTAAATCAAATGTTCCTTTGTTAGGAGTAAACCGTGGCCGATTAGGTTTTTTGACTGATGTGTCACCAACTGAGTTGGAATCGAAAGTAAAAGAAGTGCTTTCAGGGCAGTATATTCAGGAAAGACGCTTCCTGCTAGATGTTCATGTTAAGCGAAATGGCGAGCCGGTTGGCTTTGGTACCGCATTGAATGACATCGTTCTTCACCCGGGTAAGTCAACTCGTATGATCGGTTTTGACTTGTTTATTGAGGGTCAGTTTGTCTACAGTCAGCGTTCAGATGGTTTGATTGTTTCGACACCAACTGGGTCAACAGCTTACTCTTTGTCGGCCGGTGGGCCTCTTTTGCACCCTAAACTCGATGCAATCTCATTAGTTCCAATGTTTCCTCATACGCTCAGTAGCCGTCCAATCGTTGTTGACGGTAAAAGTGAGATTAAAATTGTGATTGGTGAAGGTAATGAGATTTACCCGCAGGTCAGCTGTGATGGTCAGCATCACATCCCTGTTGCGCCTGGCGATGCAGTATACATAAGTAAAAAACCACATAAAGTGCGTTTGATTCACCCTACCTCTCATAACTTCTATGAAACCTGTAGAGAGAAATTAGGCTGGGCCAATAACCTGATAAGTAGTTAATAGATGGCATTTGTTAAGAAAAAAGTTAAGCAAGGCTATGACCTGATTGGTGATATTCATGGTTGTGGTAACTCCCTTGAACGTCTGTTGAAAAAGATGGGTTATGAGAACAAGCAAGGTTGCTACCGTCATCCGCAACGCAAAGTGATTTTTGTGGGTGATATTGTTGATAGAGGCCCTCGAATTCGAGAAGCTCTGCATATTGTAAAAGACATGGTCGACCAATCGCAGGCCGAAATTGTCCTGGGCAATCACGAATACAATGCAATGTGTTACTGCACAGAGGGTCGTCAAGGTAGTGGCATGCAGTATTTGCGCGAGCACAACGCTCGTCATCACAGACTTATTCGAGAGACCTTGGAGCAGTTTGATGCTCATCGCTCCGAATGGCACAAGTTTCTATCGTGGTTTCATGAAATCCCTCTTTTTATTGAAAAAGAAGACTTCCGAGTGGTTCATGCTTGTTGGGATAGTTTAGCGATTGAACGTTTAAAATCTTATTCCCCAGACCATTGCATTAGTATGGACTTTTTGCACGAGTCTGCGGTCTCTGGTTCTTTCGCTAGCCGAATTATTGACAAGTTAACTCGCGGTACCGCATTGGAGCTGCCAAACGGTGAAACCATTCTAGGCAAAGATGGCTTGGCGAGAAGCATGTTTCGCACAAAGTTCTGGAGTGATGATCCCCAGATATACAATGATGTTGTCTTTCAACCCGACCCACTGCCGCCAGAAATGGCTGAGCGTCCTTTGTCGGCGATAGAGAAGCAGCAATTACTGACCTACCCAACAACAGAGGCGCCCGTATTTGTGGGTCATTACTGGATGTCTGGTGAGCCAGAGCCTATTCAATGCAATATTGCTTGCCTGGATTATAGCGCGGTGAAATATGGCCAGCTGGTGGCTTACCGAATGGATGGCGAGAGAGTCTTGAGTAAAGACAAGTTTGTGTCGGTGGACGTTACCCGGACATGAGTCGCATACCACCCATTCCACTAGACTTGGATCTTTCGGACTTTAGTCAATGGCTCCATTTTCAGGGCGTGGCCCATCGAGTCATTGAAAATCAGGGTGAACAAGCTTTGATTCTAGATGATGAAGGCTATGAGGAGCAGGTCTTGAGTGCGCTTGAACGCTACATGACAGAACCTCAGTATCGTAGTGGCCTAGCTGAGCAGCTTGATAAAATGCAGGACCAGCATCGGCGTCGTGAAGTGTTTCGTAAGCCGAGGGACCTGGTGGCATACACGAGGGCTAAACCAAGCCAAGCTCCTGTGATTTTTACACTTATCTTTGTTAGTGTGGCTTTTGCTTTTCTAACCGACTTTGGTAAAGGCGGTGCGCTGCTTAGATCTTTTTTGATCGTTGATCCCTTTAATTCCGGTTTGGATATGAACTCAGTCAGTGGGCGCTGGAATGCAATGCTTGATGTGCTTATCAGCGGCCAGGTCTGGCGCTTGGTTACGCCGGATTTTATCCATTTCAACGTCATGCACATCACCTTCAACCTGTTAATGTTGTGGGTGCTTGGTGGCCAGCTGGAAATGCAAAAAGGTTCCGTTTCGTTTATTGCCTTGACGATGTTTGTTTCCATTATTTCAAATATTGCTCAGCTTCTCGAAACTGGGTACTTCTTCGGTGGTTTGTCGGGAGTGGTATATGGTTTGGTAGGTTATTGCTGGTTATGGAAGATGTTTGATAAAAACATCTTTTTCCCTAATGTATTGTTAAAGTTTAGCTTGGTCTGGCTACTGCTTGGTTATACGCCTGTCACTGAGTGGTTGGGTTGGGGGAGAATGGCTAATGCCGCACACCTGTATGGCCTATTGTCGGGTCTGGTTTGGGCGGCAATTACCCTGTATGTGAATGAGCGTGTTATAGAAAAGAAAGTATAAAAAAACTCCGTTATCCACCGGGCCAAATGTTTTGGCCCGAGGTTAACGGAGTTCACATATGTATGTGTAGAGATGAGAGAGACCAAGTTGATTTCCGGTGAAAGG
>NZ_LWGE01001080.1:0-6364 GCF_001635315.1 Oleiphilus sp. HI0123 | reverse complement strand
TATAGTTGGCGGCACAATGGTCGACTCTAGCGTTGCTGGTACTTATGTCATTACCTATGATGTCAGTGACTCCAACGGTAACCCTGCCGTACAGCAAACGCGCACGGTAAATGTGAACGACTTTACCGCCCCTGTCATTACACTTAATGGTGACAGCAGCATTAATATCGCTCTAGGTAGTGTCTACAATGATGCGGGTGCGAGTGCGTCGGACAATATTGATGGCGATATTTCAGCAAGCATTATTCAGAGTGGCGCTGTTGATACCGGTACAATTGGCAGCTATACACTTGTGTATAACGTAAGTGATGCGGCTGGCAACGATGCAATCCCCGTCACACGAACAGTTAATGTTGCTGATGCGAGCGGCCCTGTTATTACACTGATCGGAAACAACCCGATCGATCATGAGGTGAATACAATCTTCACCGACCCGGGTGCGACAGCGCTAGATAATGTCGACGGAGATGTATCTTCAAATATCGGTGTCAGTGGTACGGTCAATGCTGCAGTTGTTGGTAGCTATGTACTGAGCTACAACGTGAACGACTCATCGGGTAACCCTGCCAACACCGTTAATCGAACGGTCAATGTTCAGGATACCGGCGCTCCTAGCATCACCGTGTTAGGTAGCAGCCCACTTAACCATGAGCTAAATACCCCTTATACCGATGCTGGTGCGACTGCGAATGACGCACTTGACGGAGACCTATCTGCAGGCATTATAGTTGGCGGCACAATGGTCGACTCTAGCGTTGCTGGCACTTATATCATTACCTATGATGTCAGTGACTCCAATGGAAATCCTGCACCTCAACAAACACGTACGGTTAACGTGAATGACTTTACTGACCCCGTCATTACACTTATCGGAGATAGTTTTGTAAGTGTTGATATTGACAGTATTTATACAGATGCGGGGGCAAGCGCTTCGGATAATATAGATGGCGACATTTCATCCAATATAATCCCTAGTGGTTTCGTTGACACCAGTACCCCTGGAAGCTACACACTTAACTATGACGTGAGTGACGCCGCTGGCAATGCTGCAGCCACTGTTTCCCGAACTGTAAACGTATCAGACAGCTCAGGACCAACAATCACATTAATCGGTGGTGACACCATCGAGCACCAACAAGGCACGATATTCAACGACCCTGGTGCAAGTGCTTTCGACGCTGTCGACGGAGACGTTTCTTCAAATATCTCTATTACCGGCTTTGTTAACGCAAGCGTCGCAGGTAGCTATGCCCTAACCTACAACGTCAGTGACTCTCAAGGAAACCCTGCAACCCCGGTAACTCGTACTGTCAATGTTGCAGACTCCTTACCACCTGTTATCACGCTGATCGGAGATAACCCTCTTCATGTTGAGTTAAATGGCAGCTTTACTGAACTTGGCGCGACTGCTAGCGATAGTGTCGACGGAGACTTAAGCTCTGCAATTATTATTTCCGGTGACGCTGTCAATACCTCTATTGCTGGAACCTATATCACTCGTTATAACGTCAGCGATAACACAGGTAATTCCGCTATAGAAGTAACTCGAACAGTCCTTGTTTCAGATACGACGATCCCCGTTATTTCACTACTGGGCTCAAACCCTATGAGCATTGCATTGGGAAGCATCTTCAGCGACCCGGGCGCAACAGCAAGTGATAATATCGATGGAAATATTTCCACTAGCATTATCCCTAGCGGTAGCGTGGACCCAACAACTTTGGGCAGCTATACGCTTTCCTATGACGTCAGCGATAGTGCTGGTAACGCTGCACTTACCGTAACTAGAGTTGTTAACGTTGAAGATAATAGCGCACCACTTATCAGCCTATTAGGTGACAACCCAATGGACATATCGCTCGGCGGCAGCTACAACGAGGCCGGAGCGACTGCGACCGATAACGTTGATGGTGACTTAACAAGCAGCATTGCTATTAACGGATCAGTTGATACGGACACACCTGGAACGTACACCATTAGCTATAGTGTCAGTGACAGCGAGGGTAATGTTGGTAATGCTACCCGCCAAGTCAATGTAATCGATAACACTAGTAGCGATACCGTTCCACCGGTTATCTCCTTACTTGGAAACAACCCAATCTTAATTGAACTGGGTGGCACCTATTTCGAGCCTGGCGCAACTGCAGTCGATGGCGTTGATGGTGATTTATCAGCTTCTATCGCCATTTCAGGATTCGTCGCAACGAACGCCGTAGGAAGCTATCAGGTAACTTATAATGTCTCGGACTTGTCGGGTAATGCTGCCCTAACGGTGACAAGAACAGTTATCGTTCAAGATACTACCGCACCGGTCATAAGCCTATTAGGCTCGGACCCAAGCTATCATGAGCAAGGAACGACTTACATTGATGCAGGCGCGACCGCGAGTGATTTCGGTAGCGATATATCCTCTAGTATCTTTGTATCGGGAGATGTAAACGAGAATATCGCTGGCACTTACACATTAAGCTATGATGTCGCCGATGCTCAAGGTAACGATGCTACAACCGTGACGAGAACAGTACATGTAGTCGATACCACCCCCCCTAGTATTTCAGTACTAGGAGACAATCCAGTTGAAGTTATTCAAGGACATGTTTATAGCGACCTGGGGGTTTCAGCAACTGATAACATCGATGGCGACATATCATCGAACGTAAGTATTGATACAAGCGGGCTAGATATGTCGACACCAGGCAGTTATCAAGTTCACTTTAATGTCACTGACGCGGCGGGGAATAGCGCATTAACCCAAACCCGCACCGTCACAGTCATTCCACTTGTTAAAACATTTAGTGCAAGCCCAGGACTGGATGCGGGGTCATCATCGAACTCAACCAGTATGACTATATCCGATGACCGTCAGTTAGCTGACCTTAATGTTATGATTGATATATCGCATGGCCGACCAGGAGACCTGATCCTAACGCTCACAAGCCCTGCAGGCACATCTGTTGTAATTATGGACCGACCTGGAACAACCGGCGGCTGGTTCGATTTCGGTTGCGCCAACGATGATGTCGACGCAACATTCGATGATCAGGGAAGCTCCGCTGTAGAGAACGTTTGTAACTCTTCCCCCGGTATCGGCGGCACAGTTATTCCTCACAACGCCTTAAGCGCATTTAACGGTGAGTCTACTCAAGGTGTCTGGACACTCAAAGTAGAGGATAAAGCAACGATCACCAACTCAGGAACGCTAAACACCTGGGCTCTTGAAACGATAATCCAATAGTTAGCACTGTACTAAGTTTATTGTGCAAAGGCACCAAGCGCTAAAATCGAGCTTGGTGCCAACCAATCAGATATCCCGGCTAAAGAATATAGATATGAACAAGTTGCTTAATGGAATCAATTTTAAACGCTCTCTACAGGTGAGCCTGCCGATAATGGCGCTCTCCTTGTTTGGCTGTGATGGAGGTAGTAACTCCGGTGGAGATAAAGCGGAGCCAACAACAACGCTCACATCACCTACCTACAGTAGAACAACGACTAACTCAGTGGTGACAATTAGCGGCTCCAGTTATGATGAGCATAGTGGTATCGAAAGCGTCACAGTAAATGGTGAACCAGTTACGAGTGATGATAATTACGCAAACTGGCGTGTAGATCTTCCAACCGAACCTGATATCGGTGAACTGAACATCAATACAATTGATGGTGCAGGCAATAAACGCGAAGATAAGTTTGACTTAAGGGTTACAAGAATCGATGAGATTTTTGAAGAACCAAGCCACCTGGCTATCACCTCTGATAATAAATTATTAATAAGCGATGCAAATAAGCTTAAGACTTACGCTACAGATATAAACTCACCAAGACTAACCTTGTATGCTGCAAATGACAGCGAAAGCCTAATCAAACCTCAAACAACTGTTTTTGACACAAACCAAGAGCGAGAACTTATTCTTGATGTAAGGGAAACGCAGCCAGTTTCACAAGCTATTCTCGCTCGCCAATACCCCAGCGGTAATTTAACCACTCTGGCCAACGGCCTAAACAATGTTATTGATATATCCATCGATAGCGACGGCGGCATCCTCTACCTGTTGATGGCGAATGAAAATTCAGAAAGTGGTGCAATCATTAAAGTGTTTGATATCGACGAGCAGTTAAGTCCTAATCGCTGGCCCATCCTCTCAGACAATGCTAATCCCGGCCTTGAATTACTAAAACCAACTGCAATCGTATTTCACAATGGTGTGCTCTACTGTTCTGACAATGGCAATAATACGGTTCTATCCATTGATATAGAAACAGGTACAAGCTCAATCATTTCTTCAAGTGAGCAAGGTAGCGCCTCGGGCTCTTTCTCATACATATCGGATATTGCTGCAGGGGTTGTTGAAGTCACTGATATAGACCAGGAGCTCACCACAAAGACCAAATTATGGCTAATTGATGAAGACTCAAAATCAATTATCGAGATTGATGTCGAGACTGGTGACCGAACGATACTGAGCCAAGCAAACGATGGTAAGGGTGAAGAGTTCAAAACGTTTAAACAGCTGGTCGTCGATCAGCAAAATGAACGATTACTTGTAAACGACACCGAGCTTAAGGTCGTATTCTCAGTTGCCTTTTCTTCAGGTCAGCGCGAACTTTTTGTTAGCAACCGCTACGGTAGTGGCCCAAACCTTGAAGCACCTACATCGATTCAGCACATTGGCAATAATATGGCTTTGATTACCGAAGGGCATCACAATGCGCTATTTGAAGTCGACTTACAGACAGGTAGCCGTAAAGTTATCTCTGCGTCGAACTCGAACCTCGAACTAGGCTCAGGCCCCGCTATATTGAACCCAGTCGACCTGGAGATTAACGCCTCTCAATCAAGTGTATGGGTTAGCATGCGCGAGCAAAAAAATATCTGGGAAATTGACCTAGCTAGTGGCGACAGAAACTTAATTACCCCCTCCCCTAGACTAGGCGCAACAGAGCTTAAGCTTCCATCAGGGCTAGCACTTAAGCCAGAGAGCAACCAATTACTTGTGAGTGACATTTACCTGGATAGAATTCAATCAGTAAATCTAAACAGCTACGAAACTGATATCGCGGCTAACAAACGCTTGTCTCGAAACTCAACATCAAAACTATCCAAGCCAAGCGACATCACTTACGACCAGCAAAACACATCAATCTACGCAGTCGATAGCGCCTTAAATGCCGTCATCCGTTGGAACGCCGAGTCAGAAAACGCTGAAATCGTATCTTCGATCGATGTTGGCTCGGGGCTTAACCTGCTCAACCCAATAGCAATCGATTTGAACCTTGCACAGAATACCGCCTACATCGCTGACCAGAAACTCAAGGCGATAATATCAGTTGATTTAAGCAGTGGTGACCGGGAAGTTTTATCTAACCGTGCGATCGGCTCTGGCCCTTTATTTAAAAACCTAACAGGCCTAAGCTTCAACCCAGACTCTAACTCACTTCTCGTTACCGATTCTGAAGAAAAAGCGATTTTCGCTGTTGATATTAATAATGGAAATAGAAATATAATTTCCAAGTAGCTTAGCTACTATAAAAATCAGGCATAAAAAAACCTGCAAAAAGCAGGTTTTTTTATGCCTGGAGTAAATCAGTCTTAGAACTGATCCGCAGCCAAAGCCATCATATCTTCACTACCAGAACGTACAAGCTCGGCTAGAGAAACAGTCTTAGGCAACAAACGGCTATAGAAGAATTTAGCTGTCTTGACCTTAGACGCATAAAATTCATCTGAGCCTACTTTTGGTGCTGCCGCTTTAACCATCTTCGCCCACATGTAAGCGTAAGCAGTTAAGCCAAACAATTCCAGGTATTCAACCGATGCAGCACCAATTGCGTTTGGATCATCCTTAACGCTATTGATAACATATTCTGTTACATCACTTAAACGCTCAAGCGCTGCAGACAGTGGCTTAACGAATTCAGCCAAGTCAGCATTATCAGCCTCTACCTGAATAAACGAAGCGACTTCTGAAGCAAATAGTTCGTAGAACTTACCGCCATTGGCGACAATCTTACGGCCCATCAAATCCAAAGATTGGATACCATTAGTACCTTCGTAGATTTGCGTAATACGCGTATCACGAACCAACTGCTCCTGGCCCCACTCACGAATGAAACCGTGACCACCAAATACTTGCTGGCCAGCAATACAACAATCTAAAGCACGATCAGTCAAATATGCTTTTGCAATAGGCGTCATCAATGCAACCATTGCTGATGCATGCTTCTTCTCATCAGCGTCATCTGAGTATTTCGCTGTATCCAAGAAAGTCGCAACATAGCTAGAGAAGGCACGACCACCCTCATTGTAAGCACGCATAGTCATCAACATACGGCGAATATCAGGATGCACGATTAGTGGGTCAGCAGC
>NZ_LWGE01001079.1:0-2596 GCF_001635315.1 Oleiphilus sp. HI0123 | reverse complement strand
GGCATCGGTCTTCACCTTGGCCTGTAAGACTTGGCTACGATTTTCGCTGCCGGTTTCGCCGATGTAGTAATACATTTCTGCGATACCGTGGAATTTCTCTAAAGTGATGATGTTTAGCTGAGTGTTTTCAGCGACCCCTGGAACATAGCCAAAGGGTATGGCAATACCAAAGTTGTCCAAGTCTGTGCCAAGAGAGGTGTAGAAGGCTGTCATCACCTGTTCAGACTCTTCTTGTGTGGCCACAACATTGATACCGAAACGGCTTTCTAACTCAATCGCCAAACGTTTGTCGGCATAAGCTTTAAGGGGTGAATCACTTAAAAAGTAAGAGTTGATATAAACGTTTTTACCTTCGAGTGCATCTAGCTTTTCATCTTCAATACTTCTGACCAGATCATCGATGCTATGTGTGACTAAGCGCTGAGCGGTAGAGCCGCCCAAGGTTCCTTGTAAGTCACGGGTTGAGCATGCTGTAAGCACTAAGCATATAAGAAATAATAATGAGAGACGCATTGCGATATTCCACTTTGAATTATAAAAAGTCTAAAGTAGCTTAAGAGACTGAAAGATGGAAGGGGGTAAATGGGCTAGGTAGTCTTAGTCTATTCCAAGTAGCTTATGCATTTGTAATGTTAAGCGCCATTGAGGGTGGCTCAGACAATAGTCGAGCGCTAAACGGGTATTGTTTATTTTGTCTGGGTCTTCACCAAAGCGCACAGCGGGGCTGGCCATGGGCGATAAAAAATAGTGATCAGCGGGGAAGTCTTGATAGGTTTCAGGTAGTGCGTCGCTCTGAGGATAAACCAGCTTTAGTTCATCACAGCGATCAAAAACAATGCTTGATTTGCCTTTTGGGCTAAGGCATACCCAGTCAATACCCTCAGGAAGAGGGAGCGTGCCGTTGCTCTCAATAGCGATCTCAAAACCTAGCTGATGCATCAACTCTATCAGTTTTGGGTCAAGCTGAAGTAGTGGTTCTCCGCCAGTGAAGATAACGTAGGGTTTGGCTATACTCTTACGGCTTGAAGAAGAGCTGGCGAGTACTTGATTGCTGTCCCAGAGTGATTGAATTTTTGTTGCCAATGCTTGGGCATTAGCAAACTCGCCACCATTTTGCCCATCTGTGCCAAGAATATCTGTGTCGCAGAAATTGCACACAGCGTCTGCCCGGCTATCTTCTCTCCCATTCCATAAATTGCACTTACTAAAACGACAAAATACAGCTGCACGCCCTGCACGAGCGCCTTCGCCTTGCAGGCTGTAAAACATCTCTTTAATTCGATATTGCTGTTTACTGCTTTTTGTCACGGTCTTTTTGTGCTCTGGTAAGGGGCTTAGAGAGGGCCTTAATGACTTAAGGTCTTCTCAGGGCTATTTGCTGAAGTGTACTGGTATGAGCGAAATGAATGGCTTTTAGTTTTCGCCGGTAATCGCTTTCAGTGTTTCGTTACGAGATTCCATCATATCACGGACGGCTTTTGCGTCACTCATTGCATTGAATGCATCATCAGCTGTTAGTTGGCCATCTGCCAGGGTTTCTGACATTTTGGGTTGTGGTGCATAGGCTGAGGTAGACTCTTCGTCCGACTCGATTTTCACACTTTGGATAATATTAACATTGGTGTTTACATTCATGGTTGATACGTTCTGAGCCCCTGCTGGGGGTCTATCACCATAGTGCCACATGCCTGTTGCGTCTTGCCATTTGTAGAAGGACACTTTGTTACTGCTGCTTGAGCTGGTTGTCGAGCTCGAGCTTTCATTGCCGGTAAGGCTGTCGGGTAGTATTTTATCAGGAATCAGGTCGGCAGACGTCGGCATGGCGAGTGTAGGCTTACCATTGTCCATCTTAAAGAAAAAAGGCAAGATGATTGCGGCGGCAAGAATGCTGATGGTAATAAAACGAGAAATCATTTTCATGGTGACAAGTTCCTGTGTCTTTGTGCTATTAAGATCATGTTTTGTGTTGTTAATAGCTAATATTGTGTTTACAAATTTGTGACTGGATTTCAGAGTCGGAGCAATTTGGTAAACAAGTTCGAATACATAATAATAGATGTGATTTCGGCAGCCTGCTAGCTAATAAATTACCAATCAGAATATCGATCGTGTCTCCGTTCTGCTCAAATGGAATCGTCTGAGATAGCTTAAACAGTAAAGCATGTTCGACTTGTTCGGCTTGCAGCTCGTTTTGCTGAACGTCCTTTCTTAGCGCACCTTTGGGTAGACTTTTTCTTACCTGCCTAAGTGGTGCAACGACTTGTTCGTGCCAAGAGTCTAGCTCTTCGTTGATGTTGGGTAGCAGCGGTGTAATATTCTTTTTCATAAGCCCAGCCCACATTGCAAAGAGTGATAGGTTGACGCGAAAGCCTTGGGCATCTTGTAGGTCTAATAAGGTGTCTTGCAGTGTTTTATTCTTCCACAGCTTAAGTGAACATAGCCAAAATTCATTCTCTAGAGAGAGGGCGTTCATTTCTGCTGCCGATATTGCGGTGATAGAGGGGCGGCTATGAGTCATTTGGTTAGAGCATATTTGATAAGTGTAAATCGAAATAAATCCATAGGAATTTATCGGCATCTTAGGATTGATGTTGCG
>NZ_LWGE01001078.1:0-8989 GCF_001635315.1 Oleiphilus sp. HI0123 | reverse complement strand
TATTCTGTATATCTGTTTTATCAACCGTGACGCGAGTGAATTGTTTAATCGGTAAACTGGCGAATGAAGCAGGAACATCATTAACTAGGACTCTTCTTTGCGCAATGAGAGTTTGAACTTCTCTTTTGCTAATCGAAAGTTTTTTGCTTACTAGGCGATCAAGGCGAGTTGCAGAGTATCCCATAGTTAAATGCCCGGTCATTTATATAGCTGTTTCGCCGGGCACTTTACAGAACTTTATAGAAAAATTAAACAGATCTTACGCAGCGCTCAGCTTACTCTTGGATGACTTTGTTTTAGGTGAAATAACCTGTATCTCGGCAGTTCCTGGTTTGGCAGTGTTTAACAAACTAGCAAACTTGTTTTTAATAGAGGCCAAACCAGGTACTTTTTCAGTAATTTTTTCGCTTACCTTTTCGGGAAGAGAGTGTTCTACCAAGCGCCTGGCAACGGTACCTAACATTGGCACCATTTTCCCTTTAGCATAAGGAACGCCATAGCGCTCGCAGATATTCTGGACTTTTGGGCCAAGCTCTCGATAACGCCACGCTGGCAGGTCTGGGTAGAGATGGTGCTCTATCTGGTGACTCAAATGCCCACTCATAATGTGAGTTAAAAGGCCCCCTTCAAAATTGCTGGAACCAAGAATTTGGCGTAGATACCACTGTCCCTTTGTCTCTGCCTCCATTTCCTTTTCAGTGAAGGTGAAATTGCCATCAGGTAGATGACCGCAGTAAATAACAGCAAAAGCCCACACGTTTCTAATTACTTGGGCGCTTACATTTCCGGCAAGAACCTTTGGTGCTAGTGGCCCGGCAAGTGCGGGGTAGAAGACATACTCCTTGAGGCCTTTCTTGCTTGCTTTGGCGACAAATTCTTTAAGTTCCTGAAATACTTCCGGAAGAGGCAGTAGGTCATCGTGTTCTGCCTGACGTAACCATTTTGGTAGCAAGTACTGAGTAAGCTGAAGATCATACAGGCTTACCGAAAACTCAAATGCCAATGCATTGGCGACATTGAATGGAACCTGTAGCAAGTGAATCGGTTTCCATTCAATATCTTCAGAAAAACGGTATAGACCAAAGCCGTAATCGGTATCTTTACCTATTACGTTGGTATATGCGTGGTGGTGATGGTTATGTGCTCGTTTCCAGTTTTTAGCGGTGCCAGTCATCGTCCACTCATAGTCAGAGTTATACGTTTCATCGCCCATGAAATCATATTGACCGTGAATAACGTTGTGGCCTATCTCCATATTTTCGAGAATATGTGCTGCGCTCAAGCTGGCGACACCCAGGGCCCAGCTAACCGGTTCGATACTAAAATGAATCAATAGGCGACCTGATATTTCCAAATAACGCTGTATGTCGACAATTTGTTGAAAATAGTCGATATCTTCTTTTCCTAGCTTTGACTCGATAGAGTAGCGTAACTCGTCCAGTTCTTTTTGGAAGTCATTGATTTGCTGAGGGCTTAAATCTGGCTTATCGCTACTTTTAAACGCTGTTTTAATATCGACCAGTGTTTTTTTTGTACTTTCTTGAACCTTGCTTTGATTGCTCATAAAACTGTCCTATAACTCGATGTGAGTTGCTGTTTTCGCAACGGATATGCAGGGAAGGATGTAGTCATTATCTTTTGTCGACTCTTCCCCGGTTGCTAGATTGACGGTAGTGCCTGAAACTTTCTTGCAGCGGCAGGTTCGGCAGATTCCGGTGCGGCATGCTGATTTAGGCTTCAAACCGGCCGCTTCAGCTTCCTGCAATATTGTTCTTGCTGGGCTTGATACGACTGATGCATCTAAGGAGTCGAATTGAAGCTCGCTCGAGTAGCCTAATGTACTGGCATCAGCCAGGTCTGAAGTGAAGTTCTCTAGATGGATTTTTGAAGGGGCTATGCTTAGCTGCTCAAATATTTCCATAGATGCCTTCATAAAACCTTGGGGGCCACACATGTAGATGTCGCGACTTGATAAGTCAGGAACGAGTGATTGAAGTTGTGAACTATTTATTAGGCCGCTTTTCTTTCCGCGTGAGCCAGTTTCTAGCACAAACTGACTATTAATATTTGAGCGACTGCTTGTTAACTCTTCAATCTCTTTTTTAAAAATAAGATCTTTGGCTGACTTAGCGTAATTTATAAACACAATATCACTGCGGTTACCTGTTTTTGACAGGTAGCGAAGCATTGACATGACGGGAGTTATGCCGCTTCCTGCAGAGAGAAAAAGAATCTTTCCTGGAGGGTGGTAGGGTAATACAAATTGTCCCTGCGCCTTACTGACATTGATTTCGTCTCCAACTTTAAGCTGTGAGAATAGCCAGTTTGAAGCTAATCCTTTTTCTATGCACTTAACCGTAATGGCGTACTCGTTTTGTTGTGCATGATCAAAGCCTAGCTCTGGCTGTGAAGACAAGGTGTATGTTCTTTCAACGGTTTCGCCTTTATTGTCGAACTTTATATTAATATGAGAGCCAGCGCTGTGATGATTTAAAGACTGTTTAGTTTTGAAGTAATAACTTTTGGTATCGTGTGTCTCTTTGACTATCCGGCTAATGCGTGCATTAATGGTAGGGGAGCGTTCATCAATAACTTCGCTCGCTGGTTTGTTTAGTCCAGCAGTGCTCTTGAAAAGATCTGCTACTTTCCGAGGCAGTTGCTTTAAAGACGCAACATCATTGAATGGTCGTTTCTGGCTGAGTGTGTCCATAATTTTCCTCGAGAGTGGTAGTAATTTAGGAGAACAGTTGTACTCTTAGATATAGACGTTATAGAAGGGGGTGTTGTTTGTCAATATAAACTTACAGGTGTACTCTGGAGTTTGATGTATGTCAGTTTATTGAAGGGGGGAGTTTTATAGGTGTAGAGTGGTGGCATTAGCAAGTCTATAAAAAATTCTTATAGCATTAGCTGTTGATTAATAGGTGTACCCAGATGCTGGCAGCGTAGCCGAGCGCGATGACTGGCGTCCATCTTAAATGGCTGAAGAAGGTATACTTTCCCCGAGCCTGGCCCATTAGAGCGACACCTGCGGCCGAACCGATTGATAACAGGCTGCCGCCAACACCGGCGGTCAGTGTGACCAATAGCCACTGTACGTGTGGCATGTCAGGGTTCATTGTTAGAATGGCGTACATCACCGGGATATTGTCAATTAAAGCAGATAAGACACCCACCATGATATTAGCGTTTGTTGCGCCAAATTCACCGTAGATATACTCAGAGCTAATTCCAAGGTAGCCAAGGAATCCCAGGCCTCCAACAGCCATTATGACGCCATAAAAAAAGAATAGCGTGTCCCACTCAGCATGGGCGATTTTAGAGAATACATCAAAGTCATAAGGGTCTTGGTTCGCGCCGGGAGGGTACTCAGAGCCGTGGTTCCAGGATTTGGACTTTTGGTTGAGGAAGTAACCGTAGAATTTAAGGTAGGCAAGGCCTGTGAGCATGCCAAATACCGGTGGGATGTGTAAGACGCTATGAAAGGTGACAGCCGTCGCAATAGTTAGGATAAATAAAATAGCTATAGGAACTCCACCAAACTTAACCGGGCGAGCATTTCCTTCAGGGTCATCGGGTGTGCCTTTATGGATTGCAAAGTGCATGATGCTTGCGGGAACTAAAAAGTTGACCAAGGAGGGGAGAAAGAGTGCAAAAAAATCGCTGAATTCGATAATACCTTTTTGCCAGACCATTAGCGTGGTGATGTCGCCGAAGGGGCTGAATGCGCCACCGGCATTTGCTGCGACAACAATGTTAACGCAGCTGACCGAGACGAAGTTAGACTTACCATTTGCGACAGCGATAACGACGGCGCAAAGTATAAGTGCGGTAGTTAGATTGTCTGCGATCGGTGAAATTACGAACGCCAGGAAACCTGTGAACCAGAAAAGTTGGCGATAACTAAAACCTTTTGATATTAGCCAGTAACGTAAATCATCAAACAACCCTCTCTCTACCATGGCATTAATATAGGTCATGGCGACAAGTAAGAAGAAAAATAGCTCACTATATTCAAGGAAGTTATGCCGGATTGCAGGCTCAATTAATTCGCTATCACCAGAGCGGTGGTACGCAAAAGCAATAATAATCCATATCAGAGAGGCGGCTAGAAGAACTGGTTTGGACTTTCGCAGGTGTATTTTTTCTTCAAGTACGACAAAAACATAAGCGAGACAGAAGACGCTTAATGCCAGATAGCCAGTCCATGACGAGCTTAAATCATAGGGCTTAATCAGTTGTGGCTCACTATGCGCATTGGTAGCGAGTAGCGTGCAAGCGATTACTAATACAAAGCGTAAGCCTGGCATGATTATGGGTAGAGGCTTGAGCATAGTGCTTCAAATCATTGTTGTTTTTGGATAGTTGATGATAAACAACTTTATCTCGTTTTGACCAGTGTCTCTAAGGCTTAATATGTGCGTATGGGGGCTAATTAGACGATTCTAGACGTAAATCAATTTGGGGAAGGGAATTCTAGGCAAGGTTTATAGAGACGGCTAGCCAGAAGCGAAAGGTTCTGGCTAGTTTGGGCGTCGCGATGTGTCGCTCTATTTACCGCACTCATCCTCTAGGCGGCTGATAGTTTCCATCATGTCAAGCCGACAACTGAGCATTAGCTCTTCAAGGTCGTCTTTACTAAGGTCTTTTGTTTCAATGGGTGGAAGTATTTCGATAATCGCCTGACCATTCGTGCGGTTGTTGAGACTAAAACCTTTTAAGTAAGGGCTTGTACATACGGGAACAATAGGAACGCCTGCGTTGATGGCCGTTACAAATGCGCCTTTTTTAAATGGAAGCATGTTCTTGCCACGATTACGTGTGCCTTCTGCAAAAAACCAAATATTGGTTTTCTTTTCAGTGAGGGCTGTTTTGGTAATCTCCATTGCTTCCATCGCTTTTTTAGGGTTACCTCGGTCAACTAACACGTTGCCAGCTAGCCAGTAAAGCTGGCCAAAAAATGGAATCCATTTAAGGCTTTTTTTACCCAAGCTGACTGTGCGTGGCGGCACGGAATATCCAGTTACAAATAAGTCCCAGTTGCTTTGGTGATTGGCTACCACGATAAAAGGACGATCGCTTGGATAATTATGGGCGTTAACCAATTTTGGCTTAATACCAATAATAGGCAGGCCGAAAAACGCAAATGTCTGTGCGCACCAGCGGCTGTTAGTCGGGTGAAAGGGGCGAATAATTCCGTAAAGAAGGCCGAGAGCGCAACTGATGACAAAGTGAATAGATAATAAGGAATAACGAATAAAACGAATCATTAGACTCTCAGTGCAAGTAATTAAAGTTTGAGTACAAGTGTACGCTATTGGGCGAACTCATTACAGTGTCTTGGATTGAATCATTGGAAATTAATGGTTGAATCTACAACTGAAAAGAGTTCAACACGATCATCGTGCTGAGTGTAGATTCGCTTTTACGTTTGTCTACGGCAGGCGTGAAGGTGAATAGTGCATAAGATAGTCTGAGCCATTGCCTAAAGCAATGGCTCAAAGTAAATTATTTAAGCGGATGTCCCTCGGGTAACTGCTTATACAGCCACATAACAATTTTGTGCTTCATTTTCACCAAGGTCAGATCATCCTTAGCAAGAGGTTGAAGCTGCTTGTCGTGTACTAGTAAGCGGTAAATGTACTCGATTTTGTCGTCTTGAGAGTCATCAGCTTCGAATTTTGCGACGCCACGTTTTTCGGCATATAAGGTGCCGATGCGAATTGCTTCTTTAAGGAGTTGAGCTTCGTTTTTTAGCTTCTTCGCCATACTGGGCTTCTCATAAGTTTATAGTTAGGGTGAATGTGTAACATAGCTAATTTGTTTTATTTGTTGAAACGTTGCTCTAGTAGGTCGAAGACTGCACGAATACCAAATGCTTCGCCGCCAGTTGGTCGCCCAGGAAGCTTTCGATTATTCCAGGCCATTACATCAAAATGAACCCATGGAGTGTCATCAGACACGAATAATTGTAAGTAAAGCGCTGCTGTAATAGCGCCGCCAAAACCCGTGGCTGCGCTATTAAGGGTGTCAGCAATATCGCTTTTTAGCATGTCCTGGTAAGGGCTGTGTAGGGGGAGTTGCCACACAAGGTCTTGGCTGCTCTTTCCACACTCCTGCAACGAAGATGCAAGTTGTTCGTCATTGCAAAAAAAACCGGGTAACTCTGTTCCTAATGCAACTCGGCAGGCGCCGGTTAGTGTTGCAAAGTCGAATATCATGTCCGGGTTTTCGCTATCTGCTTCGGTCAATGCGTCACATAAGACTAAGCGGCCTTCAGCGTCAGTGTTGTCAATTTCGACAGTAATTCCTTGTCGTGTGGTGATTACATCACCTGGACGAAAAGCATTCGAAGATACGGCATTCTCTACTGCGGGTATTAGTACACGTAATCTGATTGGAAGAGCTTGGTCCATAATTAATTTTGCTAGCCCAAGTACGTGCGCCGCGCCGCCCATGTCTTTTTTCATAAGGCGCATAGCATTACTGGGCTTGAGGTCCAGGCCTCCGCTGTCAAAGCAAACTCCTTTGCCAACCAGTGTTATTTTTGGGGCATCTTCGTCACCCCAAGTAAGATCAATGAGCCTTGGTTCATGTACACTGGCTCTGCCAACGGCATGAATGGTAGGGTAGTTGTGCTCAAGTAGTTGGTCGCCAACAAACTGTTCGAGCTTAGCACCGTATTGCTCTGCGAGCTGCTCAGCTACGGTACCCATATCTTCAGGCATTAAGTCACTGGCTGGGGTGTTGATCAGATCTCTTACTAATGACACTGAAGAAGAAAATGCCTGTGCTTTGTTGAGTATTGCTTCTGAAGATACAGAAAGTGTTGGCAGGCTCTTATCATTCTTTTTATATTCAGTGTACCGGTAACAAGAGAGGGCCCAGGTGATTGCGAACTGAGTTTCAAACTCAGTTTGGTCTTCAAATAGCTCGCTGCACTGACTGCAATCCAGCGAGTAGCGCGCCGCAGGAATTTGTAGCGCTAGATCGCCAGCAATGAAGTAGTCACTCTTAGGGCTCATTCCATAAATGCATTGCAGTGCGCTGCCGTCACTATCCGGGATGAGGATTCCACCTTTCCCCTCATAGTTATTTGCGTTCAACCAGGTCTTAATATTTTCGGCTTGCTTTGCTACCCAGTTTTCGTAGTGTTCGCTATTGATAATAACGATTGCTGTGCTTTCTTGATTTGAAACTTCTAATACAGGAAACTGTTCGTTCATTGATTGGTAAAGCCTTCAGGAGTTAGCTGGGAGCGCGAAAGCGATATCTATGCTTTAACATCCGCGCTTTTGATAAGTTCAGTATAAACATAATCGGGAGAAAATCATTCTTCATATCGCATTACACTTTCTCGTACCGTTGTTAGTAGCAACAGCAGTCTTTGCCAAAACACGAGATTCTAAGTTCACGGTAAAAATATATCTGCTTTTGGTTGCGACAATGTTAGTCGATCTTGATCACTTACTTGCGGTACCGATTTATGACCCAGGTCGATGCAGTATTGGTTTCCACCCTCTACATAAAGAATTTATGATTCCGGTTTATGCTCTGATGGCTTTGTTTCCAGCAACTCGGTGGATAGGGATAGGCTTGCTAATCCATATGGGCCTGGATGCCCAGGATTGTTGGCGGCAAGGTTTTTATGGGGCTATTCATTAGCGAAGGATGAAACCCTCTGCATACGTAGGGCTGAAACTAACGGCATGTCCGTTCTGCGCCCCGAGACGGGCCGCCTACATAACTTTGGGTAGGCGGAGTCTCTGAGTTAGATAAGCGTGTTGCGAAGCTTTAAACTTCGAACTCACTTCCTGTCTTCTTTTCAATAAGCTTGTTCTGAAGCTTAACGTAGCGCGGCATACCGTTCTCATCGTAAGGCGGGTAGTCTTCGCCTTGAACAAGTGGAGTTAGGTATTCACGACACTCAGCAGTAATTCCGAAACCATCATCTGAAATATAGTGAATAGGCATTTTCTTTTCTTGGTTAGCAACCTGGCTAAGCGGTGCTTCACCGATAGACCACTTGTATGGAGCGGCTTGTTCGCGAACGATAATTGGCATGACTGCATTCTTACCATTTACAGCGAAATCAACAGCTGCTTTGCCCATGGCATAGGCCTGCTCAACATCCGTTGAAGAGGAAATATGGCGTGCTGCGCGTTGAAGGTAGTCGGCAACTGCCCAGTGGTATTTATAACCAAATTCATCTTTAACCATATTAGCAAGCGTTGGTGCGACGCCACCTAGTTGGGTATGACCAAACGCATCAACTGCGCCTGCGTCTGCTACAAAGCGGCCATCTTCGTACTGAGCGCCTTCAGATGCCACGACAACGCAGTAACCGTAATTTTTTACTGCTTCATCTACACGTGCTAAAAACTTCTGTTTATCAAAGGCTATTTCTGGAAATAGAATAACGTGTGGTGCTTCGTGCGCTTCGGTGCCGGCCAAACCACCAGCTGCGGCGATCCAACCTGCGTGACGGCCCATGACCTCAAGAATAAATACTTTAGTTGAGGACTCGCACATAGAAGCGATGTCCATTGCCGCTTCTTTAGTAGAAATAGCGACGTATTTTGCAACCGAACCAAAGCCCGGGCAGCAATCAGTGAACGGAAGGTCGTTATCTACGGTTTTTGGCACACCGATACAAGTAATCGGGTAACCCATTTTTTCACTTAGTTGAGAAACCTTATAAGCTGTATCTTGAGAGTCGCCGCCGCCATTATAGAAGAAGTACCCAATATCATGAGCTTTGAATACTTCGATCAGACGTTCATATTCACGCTTGTTCTCATCAAGGTTTTTCAGTTTGTAGCGGCAAGAACCAAATGCACCGCTTGGAGTGTGCTTTAGTGCGGCGATATCTTCGATGCTTTCCAGACTGGTGTCGATCAACTCTTCACGGAGTGCTCCAATGATGCCGTTACGTCCAGCGTAAACCTTACCAATTTTGTCTGGGAATTGGCGAGCTGTTTCGATTACG
>NZ_LWGE01001077.1:0-5193 GCF_001635315.1 Oleiphilus sp. HI0123 | reverse complement strand
TTCAGTACAAACGCTTCAAAGTCCTTGTCGATGCCGAATACATGTCTTTGTAACCACTCTCGCAGAAATATTGAAATAGATTCACGAACCAGAGCGTCAAACTTACCCATACTGTTTACCATGTCATCCAGTTCATCACGAAATTGATTGTGCGCTTTAATATGGGCTTCGGTTTTGGGGTAGTTAAGTTGGAGCATGTAGGCTTCTTCGAGACAGAAGTGGTGGTCGGCGTAGCTGGACAGCCGGGTAAAGATTTCTTGGCCGGAATTAGGGGCCTTCAAGGCATCAATCAGCCTGAAAAGCTCTTGGTGCTGAGTGTCTTGCCAAATTAGCTCGCTGGTCTTTTCCATTACTGAACTCTACCCAAGTGAAGGTGCACGTTAGTATGAGTCTAGTTTAGAAATAGAAAAGTTGTCTGCAAATTGAACGGTGTAATATTAGGCGTTATTGTAAAAAATAAGGGTCTTACTCTGTATCGAGTTAAACATCCCGGCTAAATCTGTAGGCAGAGCCTTTCATGGCTCGCTGAGGTTTAGCGCGAGGCATCGACTAGCGAGGGGTGGAACCCTCTGCCTACATGAGGCCATTTTTTAGCTCTACAGCGCCTAACGTACTGCACTATCGTTTAAGGGGATGTATAACTTTATCCAAGCCCTCAATTTTAATCTCAAGCGTCAGTTCAAGCAGTGTACCTAGCTCGCCGCTCGGAAAGCCTTTTTTTCTGAACCAGAGTAAATATTCTTCAGGTAGATCGATTAAACGACGGCCACCGTACTTCCCGAAGGGCATTTGTGTATTGGCTATTTTTACCAGGTGCTGCTTTTCGATCATGTGTTGATAATAACTCGCATGGCTTGAACTTCTAGCCCTGTTTTTTCAATATATTCCTGACAAGCACTTTGTCTGTGACGCAGAGCGTCGATTTCTTCGTCGCGAATTAAAGGGTTCTTTTCCTGGAGGCTAATCAGGCGCTGAATTTCATTACCTAGCTCCCTGTTCATGTCTTCGCTAGCTTGGCTGATCAATGAAGGAACCGAAGCTTCGGCAGTTTTTTGAGCATGCTCAAGTAGTGTACCAATATCGTTACGGATCTCTTTCAATACGGCATGCGCCATCGATCGCTTAAGCCCTTTGCAGAGCTCATTAAGCTGCTCGTAGGGTAAAACTTCGCTAAGGTCGCGGCCGGTAATATTAACAACGATCCGCTGAGGCGATACCGGCAAAAATTTGTCAAGCTGCAGAGACTTTGGTGCCATGCTGTTCAGCGCGAATATGGCTTCCAAAAATAAAGTACCAGGTTCAACACCTTTTACCGACATGGTTGCCAAGGCTGCATTACCAAGCTCTCCTGTTAAGGTTTGCTCGATTAGATCGGTCACCATCGGGTGTTCCCATGAGACAAACTCGACATCTTCCCGGACAAGCGCTTTCAAACGGTGGAAGGTTAAGGTGTTGCCTTCATCGTTTAAGCCGGGAAAGTGCTGCTCCAGCATGTGCTCTCCAGGGCGAATGATCAGAGTCTGGTCTGACTGGTACTCTTGTTCAACACCGTAAAGGTTGAACTGCTTTTCCATGTAAGAGGACAGGTCCTGGCTTGCTTCCTCAGATTCGATCAAGGCAATGATTTTCTCGGCTTCTTCAGGATTGCAGGAGTTAAGCTCAAGTAGGGGGTCACGACCCGTTTGAAGAGCTGCCATAGCCGCATCGCGATGCTCACGGGCTTGTTTGATAAAAGACAAGGCCTGATCAGATTGAAAGTCACCTTCGCTTAAGTAACTTTCCAGTTCGACGGCAAACTGTTCATAAATTGCAAAGCCTGCCGCACAGCTGTGAGTGAAGGCATCCAGAGCCTGGTCATACCAGTTGAATAAACCCTCTTGGCGGCTGCCAGGAATGAAGGGCACATGAATATTGACGTCATGTGTTTGCCCGATTCGGTCTAAGCGGCCGATACGTTGTTCGAGTAGGTCAGGGTTCTCTGGTAAGTCGAATAACACTAAGTCGTGTGAAAACTGGAAGTTTCGGCCTTCGCTGCCAATTTCTGAACAGATTAAGGCTTGTGCACCTTCCTCTTTATCAGCAAAGTAGGCAGCGGCTCTATCACGTTCAATAATACTTAAACCTTCGTAGAAGGCTGCTGTTCGCAGGCCTTCTCGTAGTCGAAGATAGGACTCCAGCGCTAAAGCCGTTTCAGCACTGGCGCAGATGATCAGGACTTTCTCATCTCTGTTATCTTTCAGGAACTGGGTTAGCCAAGTGACTTTCGGATTCTGTTTAATGCCGGCTTCATCTTCAAATTGATCATCACCAACAGCTGCATCGAGTGGGTGAGGCTGTAGGATTCTATCCGGGAAGCCTTCAACACCTTGGCGAGTATTGCGGAACAGTATTCTACCGGTGCCATGCTGATCAAGTAGCCTTTGTATTGCTTCCGGAATATCGATATTTTGTGCATCATCACCGAGTAGGGAAAGGGCTTTAATTGGCAGTGACGAGCCGTCTTCAAGACCTTGAAGCTCTCCGACCAAATCAGAGATTTCCTGATAGTTTTGTTCTTGCTCAATAAATTTTTCTAAGGAGTGAAAACGGTCAGGGTCGAGCAAGCGCAAACGGGCGAAGTGGCTCTCGATACCGGCTTGCTCAGGCGTAGCCGTAAGCAATAGTACGCCGCGGCTTCTAGCTGCCAAGGCTTCAATGCACTGGTATTCGATGCTGCTTTCTGATTCGCTCCAATGTAAGTGATGCGCTTCATCGACAATCAGTAAATCCCAGTCGGCCGCTAAGGCTGCGGTTTTTATATCTTCATTAATCAGGAAGTCCTGATGGCAGAGAACTAGCTGCTCGGTCTCAAAGGGCTTTTCGATACCTTCTTCGGTCAAACTATCAAAACGCTCACGATCAAAGATAGAAAAGCTGAGATTGAAGCGGCGTAGCATTTCGATCAGCCATTGATGCACCAGTGTAGAAGGAACGACGATCAAAGCTCTTTTGGCTAAACCATTGTGCAACTGGGCGTGGAGAATCATGCCTGCTTCAATGGTTTTACCTAGTCCTACTTCATCGGCTAGCAATACTCTCGGGGCATGGCGCTTCGCGACAGTATCAGCGATATATACTTGATGAGGAAGTAAGCTTGTGCGTGAACCAAGCAGCCCATCCGTTGACGACTGCTGTAAGCGGTGCTTGTGCTGCAGCGTTTCATAGCGAAGTCGGAAGGCTCTATTTCGGTCATAGTGGCCGCTAACCAGGCGCTGAAGTGGTGAGGTAAATTGGATAAAACAGTTAAGTTCAACTTCACTCAGTTCTTCGTGTTGAGAGCTTTCTTTATTTTCAACAATGTAAGTAATAATGTCTGCGCTTTGGTCGAGGTCGAGAACCAGGTAATCGATATCTTCATGGCTGGTGATCGTGTCGCCAGCCTTATACACTACACGGCTGATAGGCGCGTTGACGCTGGCGTAGGTGCGAGTTTCCCCGGCTGCCGGAAATGTGATCGTCACTCGGCGGTTTTCAAACTCGCTGATGATTCCTAATCCTAATTTGGGTTCGGTCTGGCTGACCCAGCGTTGGCCTATGATATACGACATTTTGGCGTCTCTTTACAGTATTCAATAAGGGAACAAATATGGCGCGAATACTAACAAGAAAAGCCTGTTGATAACACAGATGAAGGTGAATGGAGGAATAATTTGAGTATCTATAGAACGCCAGAAAGGGAAGAGTATTACTTTCACGAGGGCTGCTATATCTTGGAGATGTTAAATACTGACGATGATCCCGCACTTTCGATTGCGCGAGCTAGAGTTGAACCGGGTAAAACAACGCGCTGGCATGCCTTAACAGAAGTCAGTGAGCGCTATGTGATTCAGCAGGGTTCAGGCAAGGTTTATGTTGGAGATCTGGAACAGCAGGTTAGCGCTGGGGATGTAGTACTGATCCCGCAAGGCATTAGGCAGAAGATATATAACGACGGGGAGGGTGACTTGGTGTTTTTAGCTGTGTGTACGCCACGCTTTATGCCTGCGTGTTATGAGGACTTAGACGTATAAGTTGTATCGGCTCAACCCCGACCTTACAGTTTGAAATACCGAGCGTGACATTACCAAATAACATGGCAAAGGCGTATTAGGTCCGCAAAGTTGCCATTCGGCTTTGATCATAAAGCTTGAATATTTAGGCCACAAGCCACCAAAGCAGTACCTTTGGGAAAGTGAAAGATGCAAACATTCGTTTTAGAAGTAACTATCCGATATTCTGTCACTCTTCAGCCTTATTTGTATCAGGTTAATACAGTCAATTTTAGCTTTGAGACATTAACGAAGAAGAGATGAAGTGAATGCCGTTGAAAACACTGAAATTTATCGCCAAGAGTACACAACCATAGTTATCGCTTTAGTTATATTAAGGCCAGATGAGTGTCTGATAGAGTTTATTAAAAGTGCTTTTGGGATATTAGAACACTTTTTTTAGTCACTAGAATCGAACCTTCAAGCGAAAATAATTGTGCGTGATCCAATAATATATTCTTCACGTACTTTATTGTTCTTCACTCTATAAGTTGAATTTAAATGAAAAAAATTACTGGCATGCTTTTGACAACTTGCTTATATACACTCTCCTTTCAAACAGCATTAGCCCAGGACACAAAAACAGCTATGGTGCCCTTACCTTCAATTGATGACTTTACGCGGGGCAATGATGGCTGGGCCTTCGGACTTGGCCTGGCTGTTGAATACGAATCAGCCTACGAAGGGTCTGATGAATTTGGCGCAGAAGTCGATCCTGCCGGTGCGGTGCAATGGCGTAAAGGTGATAATATTTTCTTCTGGGCCGGTGAGGCGCTCGGGTGGCGTGGTCTTCGTTCTGACACATGGCTATTCGAGGCTGTCGTGGGCTTCGATGAGGGGCGTGAAGAAAGTGACTCTGATGACGGTCGTTTGGATGGTCTCGGTGAAGGAGATGAGGGAACTGAACTAGTTTTGCAAGCACGCCATGCTTTCGATACCGACTGGCGTTATTGGCTGGATGCTCGAGTGGTGACCGGTGAAAACGGAAGTCTTGGTCTTTTTGGCGTGGGGCACCGCTTCGGTGGTCAGAACGACGGAACCGGCCATGAAATTGCCATCGCTTTGGTATTTCACGATAGTGATTATGTCAATAAAGATTTTGGTATAGATGCAGAGCAGTCAGTTG
>NZ_LWGE01001076.1:0-6035 GCF_001635315.1 Oleiphilus sp. HI0123 | reverse complement strand
TATCATGCCTAGATCATTGATAATTTCTTGGTAATCCAGGCTCTTGTCTTGATCTTCCAGTACTTTCCTGGCAACGCCGAAGGAATATTCTAGGACGGTATTACTTCGTTTTAGTTCTTTGGTTCGTTCTTCAACCCGGCTTTCTAGCTGTTGATAAGTTTCAGCGATTGATTGGCTCATCTGGTTAAAGGTTTGTGCTAGTAAAGCCAGCTCATCTTTACCAGGAATGTCGATGTGCTGCTGGATGTAGCCATCACGAATCATTTTTGCAGCTTCTGTCAGGCGGCCCAGGGGGCTTTCTACACGGTTTTTAAGCAGATAAAAAATCAGGCTACCAACCAAGGTGGTAAACAGCATGGCAAATAATTGGAAGGTTCGAAGTGTGCGAATTTTTGACTCAGCTTCTAGCTGAAGCTCAGATACCAGAATATCGGTTAGATCAACTTGTTTGTTGAGCAAGGTAAGTGTTTCGGGGATTGGTTTTTCACCGTTCTTCAAACGTGGTTTGACGATCTCAAACCAATGCTGGTAGCCGTTTGTAAAAGCTTGTTCCAAGTCAGGGTTTGAAAGGGATGAGTGAAGGTTAGTAAAAAGGGTGTTATTCCAGGTTTGGTCTAGTTTTTCTATTAGCGGCCCGATGTCATTTGGGGAGTGAGTAGCGGTTAAGCCTATATGATAGGTCTGCATGCGCATTGAACCTGAGAGGTTAATCGCATGAGCATCGGAATCGGCTTGCTCTGTCACCCAAAAAGAAAAGAATATCGATAATAAGGTGATACCTATGATGGTAAACAGTGACAAGTTTATGTAACTCATCACTGAGTGAATGAACTGCTGATTGCGTTGTAACACGGGTAATACCCCTAAAAAGCCATAGCCTGATGTAGTAAGGCCGATAAAATAAAAATCTATTATATATCAATATCTTAAAAATAATTCACGATAACCCTAAGTGGGTAGTTTGGCTGTTTTATGACCAGAGCCGCCTGGTGTAAATTGATGCAAATCAATTTCAATATTCTTGCCCCTCCATATACTGAGAGCAATCGCACTAATGGAGTCGTGTTATGTACACAATACTGCCAATGTGCTTTGAATATCAATTGTTCAAAAATAATCGTTTGTTTGGCCATGACAGAAGTTAAGTGATGGGAATAAACAAACAAGGGTGAGGAACCACAAATGAGTCAGTTTTTAGACAGGTTACGTTTTTTCAAAACGAAAAAGCAGGACTTTGCCTCAGGGCATGGCGTAACAACCAACGAGGATCGTGGCTGGGAGGATGGCTATCGCCGTCGTTGGCAGCACGATAAAATTGTACGATCAACACATGGGGTCAACTGTACTGGCTCATGTAGTTGGAAGATTTATGTTAAGGATGGCCTGGTAACCTGGGAAACCCAGCAAACTGATTATCCTCGTACGCGCCCTGACCTTCCTAACCACGAGCCACGCGGCTGTCCTCGTGGTGCGAGTTATTCCTGGTACATCTATAGTGCAAACCGCTTGAAGTACCCAAAGGTACGTAAAGCTCTATTGAAGCTATGGCGCGAAGCTAAAGCCCAGCATAGTGACCCGGTTAAAGCTTGGGAATCGATTGTTAACGATCCGGCAAAAGCTAAATCCTACAAAGAAAAACGTGGTATGGGCGGCTTGGTTCGTTCTGACTGGAAAGAAGTTAATGAGCTGATTGCTGCTTCTAACGTTTACACTGCTAAGAAATATGGTCCTGACCGTATTACCGGCTTCTCGCCAATTCCTGCGATGTCGATGGTTTCTTATGCGGCAGGTGCTCGTTACTTATCCTTGATCGGTGGTAACTGCCTAAGCTTCTATGACTGGTACTGTGATTTGCCACCAGCATCTCCTCAGATTTGGGGTGAGCAGACTGACGTACCAGAATCTGCAGACTGGTATAACTCTGGCTACATCATTGCTTGGGGTTCTAACGTTCCACAAACGCGTACACCTGATGCTCACTTCTTCACTGAAGTTCGCTATAAGGGTACTAAGACTGTATCCGTTACACCTGACTACTCAGAAGTTGCGAAGTTGACCGATGAGTGGATTCACGCGAAGCAAGGTACTGACTCAGCAGTAGCGATGGCAATGGGCCACGTTATTCTGAAAGAGTTTCACGTAGATAAGCCAAGTGCTTACTTCACTGAATACGTGCGTACCAAGACTGATTTCCCTTACTTGGTTATGTTAGAAGAGTCTGATCAAGGCTTACAGCAAGGTCGCTTCCTAAGAGCCTCTGATCTCGATGGTAACTTGGGTCAAGAAAACAACCCTGAGTGGAAGACGATTGCAGTTAACGATGCGAGCAATGAGTTGGTTTCACCTACCGGTTCAATAGGTTATCGCTGGGGTGAAAAAGGTAAGTGGAATATTGATCAGCTAGACGGTAATACCGGCGAAGAGATCAAATTAGGCTTATCACTAAAAGATAGTGCAGACGAAGTGGTTGAAGTTTCCTTCCCTTACTTCGGTGGACAAGAGCACGAATACGGTTATTTTGATCATACTGATCACGATGCGAATCAACTACGTAAAGTACCTGCTAAGAAAATTAAGTTAGCAGATGGTAGTGAGAAGTTGGTTGCAACTGTATTTGACCTGACTCTTGCAAACTACGGTGTTGAGCACGGTTTAAACTGTGCAAATTCAGCATCAAGTTTTGACGAAGACAAGCCATACACGCCAGCATGGCAAGAAAAAATCACCGGTACGCCGCGTGAGCAGATCATCAAGATCGCACGAGAGTTTGCAGACAATGCAAACAAGACGACTGGTCGCAGCATGATCATTATCGGTGCGGCGATGAACCACTGGTACAACATGGACATGAACTACCGTGGCGTTATCAACATGTTGATGATGTGTGGTTGTATCGGTCAATCTGGTGGCGGTTGGGCTCACTATGTTGGACAAGAGAAGTTGCGTCCTCAGTGTGGTTGGCTACCGCTAGCATTTGGTTTGGATTGGCAGCGTCCACCACGTCAAATGAACGGTACCTCTTTCTTCTACAATCACGCAAACCAATGGCGTTATGAGAAATTGGAAATGGAAGAGGTTGTGTCACCTTTGGCTGATAAGTCTAAGTGGCAAGCTTCTATCATTGACTACAATACGCGTGCAGAGCGTATGGGTTGGTTGCCATCAGCACCTCAATTAGCAATTAACCCATTGCAGTTGACTAAAGATGCTGAGAAGGCAGGTAAAACTCCTCAAGAATACACGGTTGATCAATTGAAGAACGGTTCTTTGAAGTTTGCTTGTGAAGATCCGGATGATGTTCAAAACCATCCTCATAATATGTTTATCTGGCGTTCAAACCTATTAGGTTCGTCAGGTAAGGGTCATGAATACATGCTTCGTCACCTTCTAGGTACTAAGAACGGTCTTCAAGGTAAAGACCTTGATGAACGTGGCGCCAAGAAGCCAGAAGATGTTAAGTGGCACGATACGCCAGTCGAGGGTAAGGTCGACTTGCTAGTGACGCTAGACTTCCGTATGTCGACTACCTGCTTGTATTCAGATGTTGTATTACCTACAGCAACTTGGTACGAAAAAGACGATATGAATACGTCGGATATGCATCCGTTTATTCACCCTCTTTCTAAAGCGATTGACCCGGTTTGGGAATCGAGATCTGACTGGGATATCTTCAAAGGTATTGCCAAGAAGTTCTCTGAACTTTGTGAAGGCCACTTGGGTGTTGAGAAAGATTTGGTCACGGTACCGCTTCAGCACGACACACCAGGAGAGCTTGCTCAGCCAGAGGGTGTGAAAGCATGGTGGAAAGGTGAGTGTGACCTGATTCCAGGTAAGACGGCACCAAACCTAGCCGTTGTTGAACGTGATTACCCGAATACCTATAAGCGCTTTACTTCGCTTGGCCCATTGCTAGAGAAACTAGGTAATGGTGGTAAGGGTATTACTTGGAACACTGAAGATGAAGTGAAGTTCTTGGGTGAGCTTAACTATAAGCACACTGAAGAAGGCGCGCATCAGGGTCGTCCGAAGATTGAGTCGGCAATTGATGCCTCTGAAGTGATCTTGAGCCTGGCACCAGAAACTAATGGTCAGGTAGCGGTTAAAGCATGGGCTGCACTGTCAGAGTTTACCGGTAAAGATCACACACACTTGGCTAAGCCGAAAGAAGAGGAAAAAATCCGCTTCCGCGACATTCAGGCGCAGCCTCGTAAGATCATCTCTTCTCCTACCTGGTCAGGTCTGGAAGATGAGCACGTATCTTATAACGCAGGTTATACCAACGTACACGAGTTGATTCCATGGAGAACAGTGACAGGTCGTCAGCAGTTCTATCAGGATCATGAGTGGATGCGTGACTTCGGTGAAACCCAGTGCTTGTATAAGCCACCAGTTAACATGAAGACAGTTAAGCCTTTGTTAGACAAGAAACCAAACGGCAACAAAGAGATCGTATTGAACTGGATTACACCTCACCAGAAATGGGGTATCCACTCAACCTACTCTGATAACTTGTTGATGTTGACCCTTTCACGTGGTGGTCCGATTGTTTGGATCTCGGAAGTTGATGCAGCAAAAGCAGGCATCGAAGATAACGATTGGATCGAAGTGTTCAATGTTAACGGTGCCATTGCATGTCGTGCGGTCGTTTCCCAGCGTGTAAACGAAGGTATGAGCTTGATGTATCACGCACAGGAACGACAAATAAATATGCCGGGGGCTGAAACAACCAAGACACGTGGTGGTATGCATAACTCTGTTACAAGAGCGGTTATGAAGCCTACTCACATGATCGGTGGTTACGCACAGCAAGCATACGGATTTAACTACTACGGTACCGTTGGCTGTAACCGAGATGAATTTGTAATCGTCCGTAAGATGGACAAAGTTGACTGGTTGGACGAGTCGTCTGAAGAGCGAGGAGCATAGCGATGAAAGTACGTGCACAAATAGGCATGGTCCTGAACCTGGACAAATGTATCGGCTGTCACACTTGTTCTATCACTTGTAAGAACGTATGGACGAGCCGTGACGGTGTTGAATACGCTTGGTTTAACAATGTTGAATCTAAGCCAGGCGTGGGTTTCCCTAAAGAGTGGGAAAACCAGGAAAAATGGAACGGCGGTTGGGTCCGTGGTAACGATGGTAAGTTGACACCGCGTCAAGGTAACAAGATGCGTGTGTTGGCGAATATCTTCGGTAACCCTGACCTACCCGAAATCGATGACTACTATGAGCCATTCGATTACGACTACGAGCATCTGCATACTGCGCCAGAAAGCAAGCATCAGCCAACGGCTCGTCCGAAGTCGCTGATCACTGGCAAAATCATGGAGAAGATCAACTGGGGCCCAAACTGGGAAGAGATTCTAGGTACGGAGTTCGCTAAACGTAAAGTTGATTCAAACTTCAATGAAGTAGCGCAGAAAGACATCTACGGTCAGTTCGAAAAGACCTTTATGATGTACTTGCCACGCTTATGTGAGCACTGTTTGAATCCGGCTTGTGTTGCAAGTTGTCCTTCAGGTGCGATCTACAAGCGTGAAGAAGACGGTATCGTATTGATCGACCAAGACAAGTGTCGTGGTTGGAGAATGTGTGTATCGGGTTGCCCATACAAGAAGATCTACTACAACTGGAAGTCTGGTAAGTCAGAGAAGTGTATTTTCTGTTACCCACGTATCGAAGCGGGCCAGCCAACAGTTTGTTCTGAGACTTGTGTAGGTCGTATCCGTTACTTGGGTGTACTTCTTTATGATGCAGACCGTATCGAAGAAGCAGCAGCAACGCCGCTAGAGAAAGATTTGTACCAGGCACAGTTGGATATCTTCCTAGATCCAAATGATCCTAAAGTGCAAGATGCGGCACGCGCTGAAGGCATTCCTGATAGCTGGATTGAGTCGGCTCAAGCATCACCTGTTTATAAGATGGCAATGGACTGGAAAGTAGCGCTACCGTTACACCCAGAGTACCGTACGCTGCCAATGGTTTGGTACATCCCACCACTATCCCCAATCCAGAATGCTGCTGAGCAGGGT
>NZ_LWGE01001075.1:0-10378 GCF_001635315.1 Oleiphilus sp. HI0123 | reverse complement strand
ATCAAGAGTTTCACAATCGGCACAAAGGCTTTTGGCAACGCGACACTACTCGTCGCCAAGTCGCCAGCCCCTTTAAATACGGAAAAGGTACTGTCCTTGATAGATGGAATATCCAGAAAGCGTTTTTTCTCTTTGGGCATTTTTGGCTTCGACATTATAAACAGAGCACCGTGCTTTCTTAAGCAGAATGACAGATTGATGAGCACAAGATTACCATAATGGCGACTTTCCTGCAGTCATTTGTCAACACAAAAAGCATTGTGACAGAGAGTTAAATTATTGCTTCAAAGCTAATAGCCGTAAATCGTTGCTATACTGCTTAAGAGGCAGATAAGCTTTCAAGTAAATTACATTGTTTTAAGACCCACTGAGCCCCAAAGTACTATGGAACATCTCTCGATTGTCAATTCCTTCTTCCTTATCTTTTCTGGGGCCGCGATCCTTGCTTCAATTGTTTTATATACTCGTCAGCCTATTATTGTCGCCTATATTGCCTTAGGTGCCTTAATAGGCCCTTATGGCTTGCACTATGTGAGCGATGCGCACCTGCTGTCAGAAATAGCAGAGATCGGAATTATCTTTTTGCTGTTTTTATTAGGGCTCGATATGCAACCAAAGAGCTTGATGCACATGTTGCGAAAAGCCACCCTGGTCGCTATTGTCAGTTCCCTAGCCTTCGCCTTTACCGGGTTTATGATTGGAAAAGGCTTTGGCTACAGCTCTCAAGAGTCCGTGATTATCGGCTGTGCGATGATGTTTTCTAGTACGATTATAGGCATAAAGCTTCTCCCTACAACCGTCTTGCATCACCGCCATGTCGGGGAACTTGTTGTGGGTATGCTACTGCTACAGGATTTGGTGGCAATTGTCGTGTTGCTCATATTAGGAGGCAGCGGTACTTCAGCAGATCCGGACAGCAACAGTATCTTTAGCTTCGTTAAAACAATGCTAACTTTGCCATTACTTATCTTTGTCGTATTCGCTACCGTAAAGCATGTCATCCTTAAATTGATATCCAAGTTTGACCGTTTTCATGAGTATATATTCTTGCTGACAATTGGTTGGTGCCTGGGTGTTGCAGAACTCGCACATTACATTGGGTTATCTTCTGAAATCGGCGCTTTTATCGCAGGCATCAGCATCGCGACTAGCCCAATCGCCCAATATATCGCCGAGCATTTAAAACCGCTTCGTGACTTCTTTTTAGTTCTGTTTTTCTTTTCGCTGGGCGCTTCATTCAACTTAGGCTTACTGGCAGACGTTATTCTCCCCTCACTACTACTGGCTGGGCTGATTATTGTTATCAAGCCAGTGATATTCCGTTGGTTGCTTACGCGCAGCAAAGAACCCAATGACATTGCCTGGGAAGCTGGTTTTCGATTAGGCCAAATTAGTGAGTTTTCGTTACTGATTGCCTACCTGGCAACCGCATCGGCTTTGATAGGGACCGAGGCCTCCCACCTTATCCAGGCCACAGCAATACTGACTTTCATCTTTAACTCATATATTGTTATCTTTAACTTCCCCAATCCGATCGCTATTAGCGACAAATTAAGACGAGATTAATGCCCAAAGCTCCTTGCCCCTGTGGGTCTTCCCTGACGTATGACGACTGCTGTGCTCTTATTCATGCTGACATAGCTAAAGCACTAAGAGCCGAGCAGCTAATGCGCTCTCGCTACAGTGCCTTTGTACTTGAGAATGAAGACTACCTTCTAACAAGCTGGCACCCGGACACCCGCCCAAGCAACCTTGATTTCGATTCACAAAGTAAGTGGCTTGGTTTGAAAATTAAAGATACAGTAGCAGGTCTAGAGGATGATAAGGAAGGCCAAGTGTCTTTCGTTGCACGTTATAAAGTGTCGGGCAAGGCTCAGCGAATTGTAGAGAATAGCCATTTCATTAAGCTTGATGGTATTTGGCAGTATCACTCAGCTACTGATAATTAATACTTGCTATGAAGCTTAAATGAATATACATAATAAAGTACTGCTTCATATGCATATCGCCGCATTATTGCTTGGTGGTACAGCACTTTTTTCAAAACTAATTCCCTATGCTGCCTGGGACATAATTGCCTACCGAACTCTGATTTGCGGCCTCACCGTATTTATTGTGGCACTTCTATTCAAACAAAAACTTAGAATTAGCACTTTACCCGTTTTTTTACTCTTGGTGTTTTGCAGCATGCTGTTCACCGTTCATTGGACAGCCTATTTTCAAGCGATGCAGCTGTCGACTGTCGCTATCGGCATGATCTCGATGTTTACCTTTCCTGTCATGACGGTATTTCTGGAACCCTTAATCAATAAAACACGGCTTCATAAAGCCGATATCCTCATGGGTTTGCTGGTTATGCTCGGTGTCTTTATGATCGTCCCGGACTTTACTCTCGAAAACAATGTCACCGCAGGAGTATTGTTTGGTCTTTTATCTGCACTGGCTGTGGCACTAAGAAATATTCTGGTATCAAAGCACCTGTCAGATATTTCCCCTTTCACCATTATGTTTTATCACGCGATGGTGTCAGCCGCAATTTTGCTACCCTTTGCATCTGTCTCGCCAGTGGAAATAAAAACACCCGATCTACTTGCATTAATTCTACTAGGCACCGTGTTTACGGCAATCCCACATACTCAAAAAACGTACGCCCTACGCTATCGTTCAGCTAAAAGCGTATCAATGGTGATAAGCCTGCAAGTCGTTTATGGAAGCCTATTTGCATATTTACTTTTAAGAGAAGGAATAGGCTTCAACACACTACTTGGTGGTGGCATTATTTTGTTTGCTGCTTTGTATGAGAGTGTCTTTGCTAAGCACTGAGAGACTTAGTCTAAGTAGTGAGTCTGTATCTAGCTTATTAAATATTCTGTAGACCATTCACTACAAACCTGGTGTATAATTACACCAAGTTTGTATCGAGGGAGGTGTAAAATGCCGAGACAAAGTATTACGTTAACAGAGCAAAATGATTCTTGGTTGCGAAATCATGTAGATAATGTTCAAGATTACTCTAATAAAAGTGAATTGATAAACGATCTTATCCGCAGCGCGAGAAGGGCTGAAGCAATTAATAGAAAGCTTGAAGATGCAGAATCCAGTGGTTTTGTAAATCAAATGGCATCTGAGATGCTGGCTGAATTCAAGTCAGAACTGAAGTAAGGCATGTTTGAATTTAAGATATCTTCGAATACTAAAGAAGACCTAAAGCGGATATACGCTTACGAATATAGCGAGTTTGGAGAAGCTCAGGCAGATACCTATTACCATGGTTTTTTCGATATGTTCGAGAAAATTTCTATCAACCCATATCTCTTCCAATCAGTTGACCATATTCGCCCAGGTTATAGGCGCTGCTCTTATTGCTCCGATAATATTTACTACCGTGTTAATGGTGCGGTCGTTGAAATAATGGCTATTTTAGGAGGTCAGGATATTGATTGCTGGTTATAGGAACTCTCTAGAGTTAATAAGCGATTACTGAAAGTCGAGGTCTTATTTAAAAGCCAAAATTAATTTACTTATTTTGATGAGCCCTTAATGCCGGCTTTTAAAAAATTGCATAAAAAGGAAGTTACTTAAATTGTAAATAACCGCCTTTTGACGAAATTCTACACCTGAATTCGTTCGGCAAGATCAAGCGCATCATCTACTTCAACCCCAAGATACCTTATAGTGCTGTCAATTTTAAAGTGCCCTAGCAATATCTGAATAGCTCTAAAGTTCTTTGTTTCACGATAAATAATTGAAGCTTTTGTTCGCCTCATTGAGTGGGTGCCATAAGCTGGCTAAATAATGGATACACAGAGCTTCAATGAGCACCAAACTTGCGCACTTTGAAATTACAGGTAAATTGCGGCCCCTGTTTAAACATTCACAAAATAAAAATGGGGCCAGAGTCGCAACCCCGCCCCATCAACGACTTAATTAATTACTTCATACCACGAGAGATATTCAGCTCGGAAAGCAGTTTGGTAACAGACTGTTCAATACCTGAGCTTACCGACATGCCTAGTTTATCCATCAAACTTTTCTTTGCTTTGAATTCCAAGGAATAGACCTCTGAGTCCTGACAGGCTTCTAAAATATATTCATCTGATGTTTTCAAGTCATCAACTAAAGATACTTCCTTGGCTTTAGAACCAAACCAGATATCACCATTGGCAACTGATTCAATATCAACCGATGGACGACGTTCTGAAACGTAGGACTTAAATAACTGGTGAGTATCCTCCAAGTCCGACTTAAACTTCTCTCTTCCTTCGTCAGTATTTTCACCAAACATTGTTAAGGTTCTTTTGTACTTGCCAGCAGTCAGGATCTCATAGTCGATATCATTTTTCTTCAGTACCTTGTTGAAGTTAGGCACCTGAGCCACCACACCAATCGAACCCATTATAGCGAAAGGTGAAGCAATAATCTGATCTGCAACGCACGCCATCATGTAACCACCACTCGCAGCGACCTTGTCTACGCAAGCTGTCAGTTTGATACCCTTCTGCTTAATTCGATCTAGCTGTGCAGAGGCCAAACCATAGGAATGAACCATACCGCCAGGACTTTCAAGCTTGACCACGATTTCATCGGTACCCGGACGTGCAACCAACAGTGCCGCAGAAACGGCTTCTCTGAAGCCCTCAACAGCGCTTGCTTTAATATCACCCTCGAAGCTTAGAACAAACACCTTCTTTTTATCTTCAGTGTCTGACTTCCCCTTACTTTCCTTTTCTTGCTTCTTGAGCTGCTTTTTCTTGTCTTTTAATGCTTCTTTACTCAGCATCGACTCTTCAAGCGTATCTTTGATTTCCTCGTACTTTTCATTCAATTTTTCAATCAGCATTTCCTTGCTTTCAGGCTTCTTGTTTTTTAGAGCTGCACTGCTTGCTGCAGCCATCACTATTAAAATGGCAGCAACAACTGTAATTGTCTGCGCCAAGAAGACACCGTACTCAGTCAAAAATTCCACTCGCTTATCCTCAGGTTTGATATATACAAATAACGAAAACATTATGACCATTGCATTGTTGGGCCATTATTGCCAAATACAAGGGTTTCGTTCAGATATTGTTGGCTACTAATTTACACCTTCACACCATAATTCAAACAAGCGTTCGATTTATTAGTTGACAAGCGTTTTTCGAGTAACTAATCTTGACATCCGTGAAAATCAATACGCTTCACACTCAGGCTAGCTACCTTGCACTATTGAGCTTCAATCTCATGCATATACACGTGTAGCTTAGCGATAATTGATACATAAAAAGGGTATTCTCATGTCTGTAGCTTCTACTTTCGAGACACTAAAAGAAAACTTCAACGCTGACGCAGCTAGCGGCATCGACTTGGTATTCCAATTCAACATCGAAGACGATGACAACTACAGCCTAACTATCGCTGACGGTACATGCGAACTAGCAGCTGGTGAGCACGATGATCCTTCAGTTACTTTGATCATGAACACTGAAACTCTTAAAGGCATCGTTAGTGGCGAAACTGACGGTATGCAAGCGTTCATGGCTGGTCAGCTACGTGCTGAAGGCGACATGATGCTAGCAACTAAGCTAGGCGAGCTTTTCAGCATCGGTTAGTAAGGTCTGCTTAACATGATTAAGCTAAAAAAGCCGCTTCTGCGGCTTTTTTTGTGCGTGACACTTTTTAAACATTTTACATCACGGTAGTATTCTGTTTCTGAAAACATTATTCCGATTTCTAAAAATAGTTTGGGACCTTAAAAAATGGGTAGAGCTTACCAAAACCGTAAAGAATCAATGGCAAAAACCGCCGACGCCAAAACCAAGGTATACAGCAAGTATGGCCGCGAGATTTATATGTGCGCAAAGTCTGGTGGTATCGACCCTGACGGTAACCTTTCACTTAGGTCAATGATTGACCGCGCCAAGAAAGATCAGGTTCCTGGTCATGTTATTGAAAAAGCGATTGAAAAGGCAAAAGGTGGTGCTGGCGAAGACTTTGCGACAGCTCGCTATGAAGGTTTTGGCCCAGGAAACTGCATGGTAATTGTTGACTGCCTAACGGACAACCCTAACCGTACCTTCGGTGATGTGCGCCAGTGTTTTACCAAAACCAAGAGTAAAATTGGTGCCCAAGGTAGCGTTGGTCACATGTTTGATCACAGTGCTATTTTCGTATTCAAGTCTGAAGATGAAGACACCGCCCTTGAAGCCTTAATGGAAGCCGATGTTGATGTTAGTGATATCGAGTGTGAAAACGGCGAAATCACGATATTTGCACCTAACACTGATTATTTCAAGGCAAAGCAAGCGCTTAACGAAGCATTCGGTACAGAGAACAAGAACGGTGAAAAGGAAGTAGACTTTAAAGTTGATGAAATCCAGTTTGTTCCACAAACAACGACTGAAATTTCAGGTGACGATATCACTACCTTCGAGACATTTCTAGATATGCTTAACGACCTGGATGACGTGCAGAACGTTTATCATAGCGCTGAGTTTTAAAACGTTTCTCTTAGGCAGAGGGTTTCACCCCTCGCTAATGCGGAATCCAAAACAAGCCAAGGTGCTTACGTTTCAGTAAAGCACTTTGGCCGCTGCCTACCTTAATCAGCTTGCCCTTTAATCTCATAAGCCTTATCCAAACGGCTGTACCCAAGCCCGCTCATTTTTTTAATATCAATCTGAACAGGTATACGCTCTTTCAAGGCATCTATATGACTAATCACGCCAATCATTTTACCCTGAGAGTTGAGCTGATCCAGTGAATCTAGTGCGATATCCAATGTCGCACGGTCTAGCGTACCGAAACCTTCATCGAGAAATAAACTGTCAATTTGAGTTTTATAGCTAACCAGGTCAGACAAAGCCAGGGCCAGCGCCAAGCTGACCAAAAAGCTTTCACCGCCAGATAGAGTTCGTGTATCTCTATGCGAATCTGCTTGCCATTTATCGACTACCTGCAATTCCAGCCCTTGAATATCACTTCTAACCAGATAATAACGGGCATGTAGCCCCTCAAGCCTTTGGTTAGCGAGTTGTATTAAATAATCTAAGGTCAGGCCCTGTGCAAAGACTCTGAAACGTTTACCATCTTTGGAGCCTATCAAACTATTAAGGTGACTCCAATCATCGTAGCACTGTCGCTGGGCTTCAATTTCTCGCATCAGGTTTTCATGCTTTTGTTTCTGTTCTGCGTTGGTCTTAAGTATCTGCGTTAGTTCACCCTGCCTCTGACTACAAGCTTCTACTTCACTCTCCAGGCCATCAAGTAGCGCTTTGAGCTCTTCGAGTGACAAATTAGGAAGATCTTTAGCTTGTAACTCTTTTAACTGGCTCTGGGCAGTTTTTAGCTCTGCCTCCAATGTTGCTTTAGTTTTTTGTGTTTCTTCTTTTAAAGACACCAAATTCTCGATCTCTACGTCATCAAGATGAGCCTGCTGAAAGCTGGGCAGGTCTTCGAACACGCTATTCTCGAGTCTCTGCTGCCAGTCATGAGCAAGACGATCCAACTGATCTTTGTGTTCAAACTTCTGCTGCTCGAGCTGCTGCTGCTTTCCCTGAAGTGCCGATAAGTTTCTCTCGATCTCAGCTATTGACCCCTGCAAGCCCTGATAGGACAGAAGCCTTTTTTCACAATTTTGAGCCGACTTCTCACGCTCGGCACTTACATCTTTATCGCCGAACAGACGTTTGCGCTCTGCCTTCTGTACAGCAAGCTGCTCCATGAACGACTGCTGTTTCTGTTTCGCCTCGGCAAACTGGGAATTAAGCTCGCTCAATACGGCTTTGTATTGGTCATGTTGCTTTTCGATATCGCTAATTAATCCAAGCTCTGTCTGAAGTAGCTTTGCCTTGTCGTCATACAGCGAACACTCCTTTCGGGTTGTCTCCAACCACTCGCCTAAAGCACTTAAGTCCGGGCTTATCACGACATCATGGCCACTAAGCTTAGCCAGATTTTCTTGTAAAGATTGATCTAGCTCCTGCTCACTACTGCATAAGCTATTGATTTGATCTTGTTTATCTTGGCACTGCTGGCTGATATAGCGATGCTCAGTTTCTTGTATCTCTTTATCTCTTATTAGAGCGTCTAATAAATTCTGTTCTACTTTCTCTTCTTCCTGGCAGGCCTCTAGTGCGCGACGGAGGTTCGATAATTTTTCATATTGATTGTCTATATTTTCAATATCACTTAAGACTTCTTCTAAAAATTGAGGGACACCTTCATCTGCTACAAGCAAACTACAATTAATTTGAGCAGCATAAGTTGCCCAAACCTGCTGGGTTTCCGCCTCTTTTTTCAGTGACTCCTCTGCTCTTATTCTTAACCCTTCAAGTTCCGCACCTTGACGAATTAAGGCTTCCTTCTTGGCAAGTCCCTGCTCTTTTAACGCTTCAGCAACTTTTTCTTGAGCAAGAAGCTCATCATTCGTTGACGAAGACTCAAGCTCGCCATATCCATCTAACATTGGATGATCCACGGAACCACACAAAGGGCAAGCTTCGCCTTCTTTTAATTGTGCTCGGTGCTCACTTAAGCTGACAATACGGTTTTCGAGCAAGACTCTTTCTTTTAATGACAAGAAATACTTATTAGCTTGCTGATAGGCTGTTCGAAGGCTAACAAGCTCAGCCTCAAGGCTTGCTATCGAAGCATCTTGTTTTTCGATAGACGACAGGATTTGTCGACAACTAAGCTTTTGATCCTGCGCTTGCTCAAATATTCTCTTGCACTCGGCTACCGCATTCTTTCTGAGGGAATTCTGTTGAATAAGATTCTCTAACGTTTCCAAACTCAACTGCTTATTAAGCTCTTCTAGAAAGCGATCTAGTGCTGTTTTTGCACTCGAAGATCGACTAAGGAGTTTTTTATGCTCTTGCTCTCGGATAACAAGTTGCGAATTTAATTCTCTTAGGCCTTTTTCCTTCGCCAACTTAACTGCATTGTCGCTTTCAAGCAGCTTTGCCAGAGACACCGTTTGCTCTTTTACCCGGTTATACTGTTGGAATAGCGTGGCAATCCCGTCAAGCTGGGTTTGCGCACCTCTAAGCCACTCATGCTTTTCCAGCCACTCGCCCACGGACTTAGTTATGTCGTGGCTATTTTTAATCTGCTTGGCACAGTCTTGCAGCTGTTTTAGCGTTTGAGTTTTTCTGGCGTCTATTTCAACTAATTCGGCATCGGCGGTTGATATGCTTTTCTGCTGGGAAGTAATACCTTGATCTAAAGGAACAAGCTGCTCAACTAGAAAGTTTTCTAGTCTTACATGGGTATTCTGAGCATCCTGGTATTCATTTTTAGCAAGCTGACAATTACCTTCTAATAGGTGGAATTCCTCTTGCTTTAAGCTACAAGAGGCATTGATTTCCTGGAAGTTTTTATCATATTGGTTTTGTTGAGCTTGAGCGCGCTGATATTGTTCATAATATGGTGAGAGCACTCTCGCTGGTAGGGCTCTTTCAAGCCTTGCAAACTCGGGTGCTAAACTGTCGCAATATTGAACATGCGCATCGAGCGCTGAACGACACTGCTTATTACTCGCCTGCAATTTTTCAAGCTTTTCAATATGAGAAACCTGTGCCTGAATATCGCCTCTTTTAAGCAAAGCAGTCTTACGCTTTTCTTCGAGGGCCTGTTCTTCAGCATACAGTAATTCAAGCTCCTCGGGACTAGTCTGCTCTAGACCTTCCAACTTGACCGTCAGTAGCGTGTGTCGCTCTTTTTCTTGTCGAAAGCGTTCAAACACCTCGCTAGAAACTCTGCCGTATATGTCCGTTCCCGTTAACTCTTCAAGAAGTTCTGCCCGGTCTCCCGAATTTGCATTGAGGAAGGCTGCAAAGCCACCTTGAGCCAGAAGCATGGATTTTGTAAAACGTGAAAAATCCAAGCCCGTTATTTCGGCGATATGTTCTAGTTTGTCGCGGAGCTTATCAGCAATAATTTTATCGCGCCCCTCCTCACCGGCCCCGAGCAGTGCTAGCTCAACTTTGGGGCTTTGTAATTTTCCATCAGCTTTGCTTCGCGCCCTTCTTACTTCCCAAAATGCGCGAAAAACCTGGTCACCCTTAACACTGAACTCCACCTCACACATGCATTCGTGACAATGACGAGTCATTACCTTCTCAGCAGGTGATGGTTCATTTAAACGCGGTGTTTGGTGGTATAAGGCAAGGCAAATTGCATCCAACAGCGTAGATTTTCCGGCACCAGTAGGCCCAGTGATTGCAAATAAACCGTTGCTAGCGAAAGGCTCCTTAGTGAAGTCAATAAACCACTCCCCGCGTAGAGAGTTGATATTCTTAAGACGAATACTTAGTATTTTCATAACTGCAGCTCTAGAGCTTGTCTCCTTGCTCAGCTTGTAGCAGCGCCTCTTTAAACATCTGTTGCAGACGGCTTTTTA
>NZ_LWGE01001074.1:0-4074 GCF_001635315.1 Oleiphilus sp. HI0123 | reverse complement strand
TGCTAGCACCAATGAAGCCAGATCGATGCCCGCTATACCTGGTATTAATCGTCTTAAAGTGATAAGCAAAGGGTTCGTCGCTTTAACAACAAACTGGGAAATGGGGTTATAGAAATCTGCTCGGGAGAGTTGCAAGATAAATCGCATCAAAACAATCATCACGTACAGTGATGACACGGTATCGATCACCAAATTAAAAATTTCTGCAAACATTCTATCCGTCCAAGAATAATAAATCGAAACCCGACAGGGCAGACAAGCTCTAAGGCTATAAAAACCAGGCCCGGTAAGTTTAAGCTATAAGTCGCCTCTAAGGCCAGCCGCTAAGCTACCGGATAATAAGTCCTTTTTAGCAAATTGCTAGTCCGAACTAGGCACCGCCCAAACATTTCTTAAGATAATCGATTATTTTATCCTCAGTAATCGGCTTTGGAATGAAGCTAAGGCCCTGCTCTGCAGCTTGCTCCTGGACTCGCTCCTGAAAATTCGCTGTTAATAAAGCGATTTTCGCGCTTGGGCACGCTTCTTGAAGTTCCGGCGATATCGTCAGGCCATCAACTCCCGGCATATTCATATCTAAAGTAATAAAATCAAACTGACCACTCTGACATAGCTTCAGTGCCTTTCGGGCATCTTCAGCTTCAGTCACACTCCAATCTGGATAGTGCGCACTGATAATAGCTTTCAGCATCAGGCGCGATATGCGACTATCATCAACGAGCATAATACTTTTTTGGGACATTCGTTCATCCTGCAAAATTTGAATTTGCTTTTCAGCTTTGTCTCGTCTTAGAGATCAAAACCTTCGCTTAGAACTTCAGTATAGCTCGAATCACTCACTTGTCTTTTATTTCCTGCTTCAGCTGCCGATCATGATCTTTTTATACAAAGAATATGTTGCCAATTCTACATTCGTATAAGAAAAATTGGCTTAATTTGATTGTTTCTGCTAATTTTTGTGGGCTTAGCTTTTTAATATGCTAAATGGAATCTCGTTGTCCCGGCTTGCCAACGAGAAGCAATCAGTAAGTAACAATGAGAAGAATGTTATGCCGGAAAACCAACAAAAATCCCAAGAAATGACGAATTTCACCCCTTACGTCGAAAAAGACGGTGAGGAGTACATGAACGATGAACAGGGCGAGCACTTTCGCCAAATCCTTTTAGCTTGGAAGCTTGAGCTAATGGAAGAAGTAGATCGTACTGTGCATTATATGAAAGAAGACGCTTCTAACTATGCAGATCCAAGTGACCGAGCGACACAAGAAGAGGAGTTCAGTCTTGAGCTTCGAACACGTGATCGTGAGCGCAAGCTAATCAAGAAGATCGATAAAACCTTAGACCGCATCGAAGATGATGACTATGGCTTTTGCGATTCTTGCGGTGTAGAGATCGGTATTCGTCGGCTTGAAGCACGACCTACTGCAACCCTATGCATCGACTGTAAAACGCTCGCTGAAATTAAAGAGCGCCAAACAGGAATTTAATCCTGATAGATTGGGTGGGAGCTACTCCTACCCAATATCCTTAGATCTATGAGCTCATATCGCGGTCGCTTTGCTCCGTCCCCTACCGGCCCTTTACACTTTGGTTCACTCTTCGCTGCCTTGGTTTCCTATTTAGAGGCAAGGAGAAATTCGGGTACCTGGCTTGTAAGAATTGAAGATATTGACCCCTTACGTGAAGCACCCGGCGCTAGCCAGCAAATTATCGAGACACTTGAAGCCCACCATTTATTCTCGGATGAACCAATAGTTTTTCAATCAGCACATAGTGCTGAATACGAAAGCTTGTTAACAAAACTGGACTTAAGAAAAGCAATTTTCTATTGCCCCTGTAGTCGAAAATACTTGGCTACAAACGGTGGTCGACACAATGAAGCTTGCCTACGCCAGTCTGTCGATAAGCAAAACTGTGCTCAGAAGTTTAGGAATACCGAAGAACTATATTATTGGCATGACGGCATGCAAGGTGAACACTCGTATAAACTAGATGATGATTTTGTTCTTAAGCGTAAAGAAAGCTTTTATGCTTATCAACTAGCTGTGGTTAATGATGATCACCGACAGAATATTACACATGTCGTAAGAGGCTACGACCTACTCTTCTCTACTCCCATGCAATTGGCACTCTATCAAGCGCTTGACTATAAGCCTCCCGAATTCTCTCATTTCCCGGTACTATCTGCTAAAGGTCAGAAGCTGAGTAAACAAAACCACGCGAAGGCCGTCTCTTCTCTCCAAGCCAAAGAGAATTTGAGCTGTATCTTTAGGCTGTTGGGGATTGAGATATCATCAAAATGCTTATCTATCCCTCAAATGCTAGAAACTGCCATTGAACACTGGAACCCTAAAGTTCTCTCACGAGTTAAAGAGCTTCCATCTCCATATTGAGTTTTCGCGTGCCAGCTTTGGTATGAAGTCAAAATAAGTTATGATTCTTCGTCCACACAATAAAGCAACTAAACCTAATTTAAGCAGGGCTACATGCGCCGAATATTAATCATTGAAGATGACATTGATCACCGCGCGGGTTTACAAAATTTTCTAGAAGATGCTTTACACCAGGTTGATGTCGCATCATCAGTCAACGAGGCCGCTGAAACTTATGCGCTACCCTCTTTTGATTTAATCATTTCGGATATCCACCTGCCCAACCAGCCCGGGACAGATATTATAAAATTAGCTCAGGGCGTACCTGTTTTGGTCACTACGGGGCAAGCCAGTTTACGCTCCGCTGTCGACGCTATGAAACTTGGTGCGGCTGATTACCTCGCCAAACCCTTTGACCATAAAGACCTGATTGACATCGTCAACAGCATACTGAAGCAAACTCCCTCTCCCATTCTAGCGAGCGCGACCAGCAATGAAGATGACGATGCAGATAAGCAGATCGGTCAACTAATTTTCGGCCAATGCCAAGCCATGAAGAAAGTGTTCCACTTAATGAAAAAAGTGGCACCTACTGAAGCAACCGTATTAATTCAAGGCGAAACAGGCAGTGGTAAAGAGCTGGCCGCGCGAGCTATCCATAAATTAAGCAATCGTCGTAATCACGAATATATTTGTATCAACTGTGCCGCAATCCCTGAATCGCTAATTGAGTCCGAACTATTCGGTCACGAAAAAGGCGCATTTACCGGGGCAGTAAGCGCTCGAAACGGTCTAATCGAAGCCGCTGATGGCGGCACCTTATTTCTGGACGAAATAGGTGAACTACCACTTGAAGCCCAAGCTCGCTTATTACGCGTTCTGCAAGAAGGGGAAATCAGGCGTGTTGGCTCAACCCAGTCTCGACAAGTTAATGTTCGGCTTATTGCCGCAACTCACCGAAACCTCAAGGCACTTTCTCGTACTGGCCAATTTCGAGAAGATTTGTTCTATCGTCTAAATGTTGTCCAGCTCAAGCTCCCCCCATTAAGAGAGCGAGGCGATGATATTCTTGGTCTTGCAAATACTTTGCTTGCCAAAGCAAGTGACAAGCTTGGCCAAGCAAATATCAAGTTCAGTCCGGATGCAATGAAAGCCGTTCAGGAATATCACTGGCCTGGAAATGTCCGTGAACTTGAAAATGCTATTGAGCGTGGAACCATTCTTTGCGATAACAAGATGATTACCGCTGAATTATTAGATATTGAGTCGGAAGTTGATGATATCAATATTCCAAAGGGATTGATTACACCACAAGTTAATTCCCCTTACAGCGCAGCTTCCCAACTCCCATCTGCCGAAAAGTCTTCAGCCTCCTCTAGCAAAAGCTTATCAATCGAAGACTATTTCCAACAATTTGTTCTCGAAAACCAAGACCATATGAATGAAACAGAACTGGCCAAGCGCCTGGGCATCAGCCGTAAGAATCTATGGGAACGTAGACAGCGACTAGGAATACCTCGCAAAAAGAGCAACTAGAAGTGAGACCTGCCTCACATTTTGTTGCATAAGGAAACACTTACTGTAATTAAGAAAATCACTTTCCTCCAAAAATGTTACCAGGCGTTACCTATCGAAACATATTTACCTGATTTTTTGTCACATTTTAGTATTTTGACCACTCTCTTTAAGCATAAATCGTATA
>NZ_LWGE01001073.1:0-10103 GCF_001635315.1 Oleiphilus sp. HI0123 | reverse complement strand
AACTTCCGGAGGCACAAGGCGCCCTTATTTCGATCAACCCCGACAACGGAGCAATCAAGGCACTGGTTGGCGGCTATGACTTTGCCATGAGCCACTACAACCGCGCGACACAAGCCAAACGACAACCAGGTTCCAACTTCAAAGCCTTTGTTTATTTGGCAGCGATAGAAAACGGGACCACCGCTGCAAGCCTTATCAACGATGCCCCAATCGTATTTGAGGACGACAATCTGGAAGCGGCATGGCGGCCCGAGAACTCTAGCGGTAAGTTTTATGGCCCAACCCGGATCCGAAAAGCACTGTATAATTCCCGCAACCTGGTATCTATTCGGCTCCTAAAAGAAACTGGCGTCCGAAAAACACTGAACACCATTGAGAAATTCGGTTTTGACAAAAAAGACCTACCCAGAGATTTGTCTCTCGCGCTTGGCAGCGCCGGACTCCCCCCTATCAGCATCGCCAGAGGATATGCAATGATAGCCAACGGCGGCTACAAAATTGATACCCATCTGATATCTCATATCGAAGATAATGAGGGGAACATAATTTTCAAAAACACGGCTCCCATCGTATGCCGTGAAAACTGCCTCACTCAACAAAGCTCAGAAGAGATTGACAACAAAGAGACTAACGAGGAAATCACCTACGCCCCGCGCATCGCCGATGAACGCGATATATATATTCTTCACTCAATGCTAAAAGACGTTATCACAAAAGGTACCGGCAGAAAGGCTCTACAACTAAAACGTAAAGACCTGGCAGGCAAGACTGGCACAACAAATGACCAAAAGGATGCATGGTTTTCCGGCTTCAACACTCAGCTAGAAACTAGCGTCTGGGTTGGTTTTGATAAGCCGCAAACACTAGGAAGGAGAGAATACGGGTCTCGCGCCGCGCTACCAATATGGAATGACTTTATGGCAGTCGCTCTAGAAGGCACACCAAACGCCAACTTGCCCCAACCTGACGGCCTGGTAACCGTTCGGATAAACAAAGAAACAGGCGAGCAAGCTCTGCCCGGCACAGACAACGCCATGTTCGAGATATTCAGAAAAGAGCTAGCACCGAAAAAGCCTAGAACCTTGCCACCTGCATTTGAACACAAAGAAAGCACACAACCTCAAATCGCTCCAGAAGATATCTTCTAACTAGCAAGAGCCTTCACGACACCACCCCATTCTACTCTAGACAAAATATAGAGACATAAAAAAACCGGTACTTTCCAGCACCGGTTTTTTTGTTTTCTTTAGAACTTTTGGCTCTAAAGAGTTAAGCCATTAGATATCTTCTAAAGACTTAAGTGGGTAGTTTGCAGGAAGTGGACCTTCCGCAGCACCCGTATCGATCGCTGCTTGAGCAACCGCAGTAGATACAATACCCAACAAACGGGAATCTGTCGCTTTTGGAATGATGTACTCTTTACCGAATTCCATTGAATCCACACCGTAAGCGTCTAGAACTTCCTTAGTTACAGGCTCTTTTGCTAGATTAGCAAGTGCTTTAGCAGCAGCCAGCTTCATCTCTTCATTGATAGCTGTTGCACGAACATCCAACGCACCACGGAAGATAAATGGGAAGCCAAGAACGTTGTTTACCTGGTTAGGGTAATCAGAACGACCTGTTGCCATAACAGCATCTGGACGAGATTCTGCAACCACTTCAGGCATGATTTCTGGAACCGGGTTAGCACATGCAAAGATGATTGGGTTTGGAGCCATCTTCTTAATTTGTTCACCAGTCACCATATCAGGACCAGATAGACCCAAGAAGATATCAGCACCGTCTAGCGCATCGTCAAACGTACGCTTGTCAGTATCTACTGCAAACATTGCCTTGTACTGGTTTAGATCATCACGACCAGAGTGGATAACACCTTTACGATCACACATGAAGATGTTTTCTGGCTTCATACCCGCAAGGGTAAGTAGCTTAGAACAAGAAATTGCAGCAGCACCGGCACCTAGTACCGCCATTTTTGCTTCTTCAATTTTCTTGCCTTGAATTTCAAGTGCGTTCAATGCACCTGCAACCGTTACGATAGCAGTACCGTGCTGGTCATCGTGGAAAACTGGAATGTTGCACTGCTCTTTAAGCGTACGCTCGATTTCAAAACACTCAGGTGCTTTAATGTCTTCTAGGTTAATGCCACCAAAAGTAATCGCAATACGACGCACTGTGTCGATAAATGCTTGAGGGCTTTCAGATTCAACTTCGATGTCGATTGAATCAACGCCAGCAAAACGTTTGAAAAGAAGAGACTTACCTTCCATTACAGGCTTAGAAGCCAAAGGACCTAAGTCACCCAGACCAAGAATCGCAGTACCATCAGTAATAACCGCTACCAAGTTACCTTTAGCAGTGTACTTATATGCATTTTCCGGGTCAGCAGCAATTTCCTTAACTGGCTCTGCAACACCTGGGCTATAAGCCAAAGAAAGGTCGCGAGAGGTTTGAGCAGGAGTAGAAAGTTCTACGCTGATTTTCCCTGGCTTCGGGAACTCATGGTAATCTAGAGCATCTTGTTTGAAATCTGACATTATATTCTACCGTTTTGGTTTTTCCGTTTAGGTTCTTTCAGGGACATTAAAGCCCTAAAGCCTGTCCGCGGCGCACATTATGACATCACTTATTACCTATGGACAATTATCAAATGATAATACGCCGTAACTTTTTTATTGTCATTTGACCGAAATCATCAAATAACCAGACGAAAAAAGAGCGACAAGCGCTCTTTTTCGGAATATCTTAGTTCTTTGGCAACTCGCCAAACAAAGCTTAGCCGCCGATACGGCTGCCGAAACGCTTCTTGAACTTATCAATACGACCACCTGTATCCATTACTTTCTGCTTACCAGTATAGAATGGGTGACATGCTGAACATACGTCCAGAGTAATATCTTTACATAGCGTAGAACGTGTTTTAATAACGTTACCACAACCACATTTTGCTTCGATTTCCTGGTAATCAGGATGAATAGCTTCTTTCATTGCACACCTCTAATTCAATTATGCCGCCACCTTACACTTATCACTCTTCTTTTAGCTTATAAAAAACCAGAAGAGCCGTTAAGGCACCGCACGAAAGGGGGCTTCCCATCTATCTTTACACCTTCAAACTTGCCTTGAAAACAAATTTTTAGACAAAAGACAGAGTGACTGCCAATTTTTAAGACGGCGCATATTAACAAAATAAACACAATAAGCAAGCATCGTTTATTTCATTTTTGAAATGCACTAGAATTTAGCCTCCTACTTCTAAGAGATTTCCTTCGTATCTTGCATGATCATCACCGTTGCAGTCCCCACCCCTTTATTTCGCTGCTTTGATTATCTGCCGCCTGATAAGATAAACCCTGAATATCTTGTGGAAGGGAGCAGGGTTCTCGTTCCCTTTGGGCCAAGAAAGTTAGTTGGCATTATCACTAAAATACAAAATACCCCTTCGGCTCATGAGGGGAAAATCAAGAACGCCTTGGCGCTTCTAGATCCATCACCCACTTTTCCAAGCGTTTTGATGCAGCTGCTAAACTGGGCCTCAAGCTATTATTGTCACCCTATTGGAGATTGTTTCGCGACCGCCCTGCCCGGAGCACTTAGAACAACCTCTGCAAAGCAAGGCGCGTTGGTCAAAAGCATAGAGCTAAGCAAATGGTATCGCAGCCCCAAACAGTTTGAAGGTAGAGCGAATGCAACCAAGCAAATAGAGATACTCGACTATCTCGAAAGCAACCCTGAAGGCGTTTGGCTCGATACACTCAAAGCTATGAGATATAGCAACAGTCAACTCAAAAACCTGGAAGGCGCAGGCTACATATATAAAGAAGTCTATGACCCCCTGAGCGCGGAAAAAGAACAACAAAGCAAAGCGCCCATTCAAAGCAAAACCCTCAATACCGAGCAAAAGCTTGCAGTTGAGACAATTCTTAACGCCGATGCAACTATCAATGCAACCCTACTTCAGGGTGTAACGGGCAGCGGCAAAACTGAAGTTTATATCGAATGCGTAAAGAAACAGCTTGAACAAGGTAAACAGGCCCTCATTCTCATCCCAGAAATTAACCTCAGCCCACAAACGCTACTCAGGTTCCAGAGTCAGCTGAGCACACCTATTGGCGTCATTCACTCTGGCATGAGCCATAAAGAGAAATATACTAGCTGGTTTTTAGCAAAAGAAGGCATTGCACGCGTCATCATCGGCACCCGTTCAGCAATTTTTACTCCCTTCAAAGAGCTCGGAATAATTATCGTAGATGAAGAGCATGACCCCTCCTACAAGCAGATTGATAATTTCAAATATTCAGCACGAGATCTATCAGTCAAACGCGGACAGATTGAACAATGCAAAGTGGTGCTAGGAAGTGCAACACCATCACTTGAAAGCCTCTATAACGTTAAGCTAGGTCGCTATCAGCTAGCTTTAATGCAAGAACGCGCCGGCGCAGGCCAAACACCGGAAATGTTTCTAATCGATATCCGCAGCCGTCCTCTGGAGAATGGTTGTTCTCGCCCCTTGAAGCAGCGAATCGGAGAAGAGCTTGCTCAAGGCAACCAAGTAATCATATTCCAAAACCGCAGAGGCTTTTCACCAACACTAATGTGTAATAGCTGCGGTTGGCTCGCCCAGTGCCCTCACTGTGATGCACGCCTTACTGTTCATAGTCGCCCACCTCAGCTACATTGCCATCACTGCAATCATAAAGAAATCATTCCAAGAGCCTGTCATGAATGCAACCACACAAGTCTGACACCACTTGGCGCAGGCACCGAAAGACTAGAGTTTGGACTGCAGGCACAATTCCCGAGCGCCAGCGTGGTGCGTATTGACAGAGACAGCATAAAGAACCAAAAACAAATGACTGAGCTAGTCGAGCAAATCAATAAGGGAGAGCCTTGCTTGTTGATTGGCACACAAATGCTCGCAAAAGGGCATGACTTTCATAACGTCACCCTGGTCGCCATCATCGATGCCGACGCCAGTTTTTTTAGCGCCGACTATCGAGCCATTGAGCGCAGCGCACAGCAACTTTTACAGGTTTCAGGGCGCACGGGCCGCGGTAACAAGCATGGCACAGTGCTCATCCAGACACGCCAACCAGAACACCCCATCTTTGAACCTATTCTGCGTAGTGACTATACAAGCATTGCTCAGCAGGAGCTTGAAGAGCGCCAATATTGCGAGCTGCCGCCTTTCTCAAAAATGCTCACTATCCGGGCTGAGTCAGCCAAGGCTGAGGCAAACCTTGAAGAGTTGAGTTCAATTAAAAACTTGGTGCTAGCAAGTTACTCTAACGAGGCAGCGATACAAATATCGGGCCCCATTGAAGCAAATATCGCCAGAAAGTCTGGAATCTACCGAAGCTACTTGCATTTATTTATTTCAGATATGAAGGCTCGCTCGCAGCTTGTACATAGCTTGCGCTGTTATCTAGATTCGCGTAAATCCCATAAAACCAAGCTATATATCGACGCAGACCCCCTCGATTACGTCTAATAGCAATACTTGGAGTCAGAGTAAAAAGCGCACTTTTTACTCTAACTCCAAGTATTAGCGTTTAAATCTTGAACGGAATCATAGATAATACGCCCCCTTTTAATTTCCCATTGGCTTTTGTAAATCTGGACGCGCATGAAAGAACTGATAATTGAACTTGTACAAACGGTTGTGACTGAACTTAGCAACGAGAACGTCATTCCTTCGGACGCGAGTTATAAGATCAATATTGATGCGACAAAAGATAAAGCGCATGGCGACTATGCCTCGAATATAGGGCTAGTCTTAGCCAAGCAGGCCAAGATGCCACCTCGAGCGCTTGCTGAGCAAATCGTTGAAAAGATCACCGCTCAAAATAATGCAAGCGTAGACAAAATTGAAATTGCTGGCCCTGGCTTCATCAACTTTTTTATGAGCTCCGCCAGCAGCTTTGCCGTCCTCAGTTCAATTATTGAAAATGCGGATAAATATGGACACAACAACTCAGGTAAAGACCAAAAAGTTCAAGTCGAGTTTGTTTCCGCTAATCCTACCGGCCCATTGCATGTAGGGCATGGCCGTGGCGCAGCAGTCGGTGACAGCATTTGCAGACTTCTCGGTGCAAATGGCTGGGATGTGACCAGCGAGTTCTATTACAACGATGCTGGCCAACAAATCAATAACCTGGCTCTATCTGTTCAAGCTCGCTGCAAAGGTTTAACACCTGAAGACCCAAGCTGGCCAGAAGATGGCTATCGCGGGCACTATATTATTGAGCTTGCTGAAAGCTTTATGAACGGTGAAACCATCGAGTCTGCCGACCAGAGCTTTACAGGTACCAAAAACGCTGACGACCTGGAAGATATCAGACACTTTGCTGTCGCCTATTTAAGAAGAGAGCAAGATCTAGACCTAAAAGCCTTTGACGTTGATTTCGATGTTTATTTCCTTGAAAGCTCTCTCTATAGCGATGGTAAAGTCGAAAAAGCAGTGGAAGCTCTGATTGAAAATGGCTATACCTACGAGAAAGATGGCGCGCTTTGGTTGCGAACGACAGACTTTGGCGACGACAAAGATCGTGTTATGCGCAAAACTGAAGGCGGCTACACTTACTTTGTGCCAGACGTAGCCTATCACCTCGACAAGTGGCAACGTGGCTTTACTCGCGTCATAAATGAACAGGGTGCCGACCACCACAGTACAATCACTCGCGTTCGAGCAGGCCTACAAGCATTGAAGCAAGATATACCTGAAGGCTGGCCTGATTATGTTCTTCACCAAATGGTGACTGTCATGAAAGGCGGCGAAGAGGTGAAGCTATCCAAACGTGCCGGCAGCTACGTCACATTGCGAGACTTGATCGAAGAAGTTGGCCGCGATGCCACTCGCTACTTCCTGGTCGCACGCGCTCCCAGCTCACAACTAACATTCGATATTGACCTGGCTCGCAGCCAGTCAAATGACAACCCTGTGTACTATATCCAATATGCACACGCTCGAATTAGCAGTATTTTTAGAAAGGTTTTAGCAGCTTCTCCAGAGTGGTCTGCCGAAGACGGCCTAGCCAACCTAGAGCAGCTAAGCGTTGAAAGCGAACGTAAACTAGCAAACACGCTGGCTAGCTTCCCTGAAGTTGTCAGCATTGCGGGAGAGCAAAATGCGCCTCATCAAATTGCAAACTACCTCTATAGTTTGGCGAGCGACTTCCATACCTACTACAATTCAAATATTGTAATGGTTGAAGATAGTAAAATTAGAGATGCTCGTGCAGTGCTTTGCCTAAGCATCCAGCAAGTATTGAGAAACGGGCTTAAGCTACTAGGGGTTAGCGCTCCTGAAGAAATGTAATCACACCCGATAAACTATTGACGCGTTGATCATATGACTCAAGATTTTGCTAAGCCCTCGACCACTAAAAAGCCCGGAGCACCCAAGACAAAAAAAGGTTCTTCGGGAAAGTCTGGCGGGGCTAAAAGCAGCGCGAGCAAGAAGGCCAGCGGAGCAAGCCCTAAAGAAGTGCCAAGCTCAGCGCCGGTAAAAAACCGTACACCATTTTTTCTTTCCCTAATTGTACTGGTCTGTGCTTTTGCCTATGGCTTGTATTTTTTACAGTCTATTCCGCCCACTGAAACACCCGAGAAACAGCCAACAATATCCAAAAAATCCCCTTCTGCCAGCAAAAGCACGCCCGCCGAAGAAGCACCGGCAAAGCGTTTCAACTTTTACGATATCCTTCCAGAATCGACAGTGACTGCACCGAAGGTAGAAGAGTATCGCTTCAAACAAAAATCAGGCAGTGAAGACTACTTCTATGTGATTCAAACTGGCTCATTCAAAAACCGGGCAGATGCCGAGCGCCAAAAAGCCACTATCGCCTTTAAGGGCTTAAAAGCCAATATTGAAACAGTTACCAATGATAAAGGTACTGTCTGGCACCGAGTTAAAACCGGACCATTCACCAACCGTAGTAAGTTAAATAGCGCCCTGGATAAACTTGTATCTCTTAATATCCAGCCTCTCGTCAAGAAAGTAAAAAAAGATAGCTAAAGCGCCTTCTTAACGCTTGATATCTCTTCAAGCGACTCCATATAAAAACTTTCGCTGCTGCAATACATCGCTTAATCGCAGCTGGCAGTATTTAGTCAAAACACCAATTGAGCCACTTGGCCGCATTGGTGAACGCAAACTTTGTGGAGAAGTTCATGACAACCATCTTATCAGTCCGCCGCGAAGGCGAAGTTGCTCTTGGCGGCGACGGTCAGGTTTCGCTCGGAAACACCATCATGAAAGGCAACGCTAAAAAAGTGCGCCGACTCTATGACGGCAAAGTCATCGCCGGGTTTGCAGGCGGCACAGCAGATGCTTTCACATTGTTTGAACGTTTTGAAGCGCAACTAGAGAAACATCAAGGCAATCTTGTTAAAGCTGCCGTTGAGCTAGCCAAAGACTGGCGCACAGATCGCGCACTCAGAAAGCTTGAAGCATTGCTTGCCGTGGCAGACGAAAACAACTCTCTTATCATCACCGGTAATGGCGATGTAATAGAGCCTGAAGATAGCCTGATTGCAATTGGCTCTGGCGGCCCTTTCGCTCAAGCTAGCGCAAGAGCTCTACTTGAAAACACCGAGCTATCAGCACAAGAGATTGTTGAAAAAGGTCTAACGATCGCTGCCAACATCTGCGTATTCACTAATGATGCCTTTACCATCGAGCACCTTGGTGAAGCCAAATAGCCACTAATCAGGCACGACACAACTTAACGAAAGCCCGAATCAACATCACCCTTTACATGATACGGTACTAAATTCCATGGCAAACATGACTCCTCGCGAAATCGTACACGAGCTCAACCAACATATCATCGGCCAAGATGAAGCCAAGCGTGCAGTTGCTATCGCACTTCGAAACCGCTGGCGCCGCATGCAACTTGACCCGGCCTTAAGAGAAGAAATTTCCCCCAAAAACATTTTAATGATTGGCCCAACCGGTGTGGGTAAAACTGAAATCGCCCGACGCTTGGCTAAACTTGCTGATGCTCCCTTCCTGAAGGTTGAAGCAACGAAATTTACTGAAGTAGGCTACGTGGGTAGAGATGTAGAGTCTATTGTTCGCGATGTTGCTGACTCGGCCCTTAATATGTTGCGGCAAAAAGAAATGAAGCTTGTCGACACTAAAGCTGCTGACGCTGCTGAAGAGCGTATTTTAGATGCCCTGCTTCCTCCAGCACGAACGGGTGCCGACTCAGCTCAAAGCGATAATTCTTCGACGCGACAAATCTTCCGCAAGAAGCTCCGAGAAGGCGATTTAGACGATAAAGAAATCGATATTGAAGTCAGCGCCACACCTGTAGGCGTTGAGATTATGGCGCCTCCAGGCATGGAAGAAATGAGCAACCAGCTTCAGAATATCTTTTCCAGCATGTCCGGTGACAAAAAGAAAACCCGAAAACTAACGGTTAAAGACGCGCTTAAGCAAGTCAAAGAAGAAGAAGCTGGCAAGCTGGTAAATGAAGAAGACATTAAATCTAAAGCTATCCAGGCAGTTGAGCAGAACGGTATTGTCTTTATCGATGAGATCGATAAAGTTGCCAAGCGCTCTGAAGGCTCCTCCGCCGACGTATCACGCGAAGGTGTACAGCGCGATTTACTTCCACTAATTGAAGGAAGTACAGTAACCACTAAACTTGGGCCAATCAAAACAGACCACATTCTGTTTATTGCTTCAGGCGCCTTCCACCTATCGAAGCCTTCAGACCTTATTCCTGAGCTTCAAGGGCGCCTACCAATTCGTGTTGAGCTTAAAGCGCTGTCACCAGAAGACTTCCAAAAGATTCTAACCGAACCAAATGCTTCACTGATTGACCAATATATTGCACTTATGGCTACCGAAGGCTTAAAACTCAGCTTCAGTGAGGACGCACTCGAAACGATTGCACACATTGCCTGGAAGGTTAATGAGAAGACTGAAAATATCGGGGCTCGTCGCCTGCACACAGTGCTTGAGAGACTTCTGGAGCATATATCATTTGAGGCTGGCGACAGCCAACGAGATGACTTTGAAGTGACAGCTGACTACGTTAAAGAGCAACTCGATGAGTTGTCTGAAGATGAAGATTTAAGCCAATATATTTTGT
>NZ_LWGE01001072.1:0-6563 GCF_001635315.1 Oleiphilus sp. HI0123 | reverse complement strand
GAACACAAGTTCGACGTGCGTATTTCCACTCTGAACAAGTTCATGAATTGCTTCAACAAATAACTCCAAGCCTTGGAAGCGACCAATATTTCCGGCAAAAAACAGTCTCAACTTATCTTTTGATTTGACTTCAAACCAATCACTTTTAGAATTACTCAATTTATCTTCTGAAGGCAAACTAAAGTTATTAATAACACTAACTTTACTAACCAAAGAGGCATCACGTTTTCCGATTGCCTTACGCATATCTTCCGACAAAACAATGATACGACTCGCTCTTCTACAAGTAGCGATATCAATACGTTCTAAAGCTCTGTAGACCGTAGGATTAGAAAATTCACCTGATAATTTACCAATCTCGGGATGTAAATCCATACAATGATAAATGAGCTTTGCTCCGGTTAAACGAGATGCAATGTTTGCCGCAAAGCCAGGAACTACAGGTGGAGCTGTAGATACCATAATAACATCATAGCGCCCCTTAAGGGCTTGATAAATTATCAATAACAGAAACCTTAAAGTGTTGAATAGACGAAGAAATGGCCGCCCTGTTTCATTAGGCAACTCATATCTATGAACCGTAGCACCATCTAAATTAGCCGATTTAGAAAAGGTGTCATTTTCTACACCCTTTTTATAAGAAGGCTGACTTGAAAGCACATCAACGTTATGACCTTCTTCAACCCAATGACGAACAATACACCTCAACATGGAGGCGTAAGGAGGTGTATCAGGCCAATAGTAGCGATGGACAGCGAGTATTTTTTTAGATTTCTTCATTATTTTCTACAAAGACCAGCTTTTAAGCTCTACCATTCATAACGAGAAAAATCATCCAAATTACGCCACTTGCTAGTTAATTTAGCGGTTCCTAAAATCAACTTCGTAACTCGTAGCGAAGTATTTTCGACCTGGTACTCTTCAGGCGTTTCTCTATTTGGGTATAGATCTGCTTCTTGAACAACAAGGTCTATTGCATCTAACAAAATATCTGGGTTTAGCCCCGACATAACAATTGACCCGGCATCCAAAGCCTCTGGGCGTTCGATAGAATTTCTCAAAGTTACTGCAGGGAAATCTAGCATTGCAGATTCTTCAGAAATCGTTCCACTATCCGAAATAGCGCAAAATGAATCCTTCTGAAGTTTGTTGTAATCAAAGAAACCAAACGGTTTGAGGAAACGGATATCTCTATCCCCTGAATCCAGGTTCAATTGCTCTAAACGATTCTTTGTACGAGGGTGTGTCGACACTACAACCGGGTAACCATATCTATCATGAATTGAGTTAAGACACTCAACAACCTTTCTTAAATTATCTGGATGGTCAACATTCTCTTCTCTGTGAACACTGACAATAAAGTACTTCCCAGACTCCAGGTCAAGCTGCTGTAACACCGTACTAGAATCAATCGACTCCATTTTGGAGTTCAATACCTCAAGCATCGGTGAGCCGGTCACATAAATAAAGCGGTGAGACAAACCCTCGCTAATCAAATGACGGCGAGCATTCTCTGTATATACCAAGTTAAAGTCAGCCAAATGATCAACAAGTTTACGGTTAATCTCTTCAGGAACGTTAGCATCAAAACTTCGATTCCCTGCTTCCATATGATAAGTAGGGATCTTCATTCTTTTTGCCATCAAGGTTGCGATAGCGCTATTGGTATCACCCAAAACCAGAACGGCATCTGGCTTTTCTTTCAAATATACTTCTTCTGTCTTAATCAGAATTTCACCAAGTACTTTGCCCAATGATGACGTGTCAACATTCAGAAAGTAGTCAGGCTCCCTAACACCCAACTCATCAAAGAAAACTTGATTAAGTTCATAATCGTAATTTTGACCAGTATGTACCAATTTATGGTCAGTAAACTTTTCTAATGCTTCCATTACAGATGCTAAACGGATAATTTCTGGACGCGTCCCCAGAACAGTCATTACTTTTAGTGTTTTACTCATGCTTCTACTAGCTCGAAAAATGTATCAGAGTTTTCAGGGTCAAAAAACTCATCAGTCCAAAAAAAAGTGATCAGTTCAGAGTCACCAATATTGGTTATGTTGTGAGTATGGAGTGTTGGAATATCGACCAAGGCGGGTTGCCCTTCTTCAATAATATATTCAATAACCTCATTGGTATTGACTTTTCGCATCTTGATAGATGCCGCTCCTTGAAGAACAAAGAAACGCTCATACTTTCTAAGGTGGAAATGATTACCTCGCGTAATACCAGGCTTTGTTGTCGAAACAAATGATTGACCACCCGAGCCGACCTTAACTGTTTCAACCAACCAGCCTCTATCATCAGTATGCTTGGTTGCAATTACTTTCCTTGCATCTTGAGGTAGATAACTGCGGTAAGTATTAAACAAACAACGGTCAAAATGATCTGACAGATCGGGAACTATTCCAGCTTTATACTTTTCATCAAATAATCTTAGTTTTTCTACAACATCGCCAACGCTTATTTTCTTGCCTTTAACTCGATGCTCACCAATCGTTTTACTTTCGTATAAAGAAATAAAGAGAGCAACCAAATCTTGCACATGAATAAGCTCTAGCTGTCCGTTTCCATTAACTTCGACTTCTTGCTCATTTGCGATATGGTGGCAAAAAGTATTGGTACCTGAGTTGTAGTTCGGTAAACCAAACTCACCAAATACATGAGGAATGACTAGGTTTAAAAAACTAGCTGAATTTTCATCAGCCCAAGAACTAAAAACCTCAGAGACACCACTTTTACCTTTTCCATATGGAATATCAGTATTTTCGGCATGGGTAGTCGAAGAATAAACAACAAAAGGAGTGATTGATGCTGCCTTCATTGCCTCAACAAGTTGCTTCGCAGGGTCAATATTTCCATTCACAAGCTCTTCGTCAGAAGCTCTGTTTACTCCTGCTAAATGAACAATTAGCTCTTTATCAGAAACAAATTCTTTAAGACCTTCAGTAGAAGAAAATGTATCCCTAGTAGCAACATCCACTAATTCTACATCGTCTCTCGTTTTAAGGTACATTTGGAGGTGAGAGCCGATAAAACCATTACCTCCGGTTATTCCTATTCTCATCTATTTATCCCTACTGAGCATCCCATAACTCAAGCTCTTGTCTAACTTCCTTCAATTTTAATAGAGTATCTTCAACCTGCTTAACATCTAACTGCTCTGTGTTATGCGAGTGATAGTCTTCATAGGAAATCTCTTCCTTGTTCCCTTCAGAGAAGTACTTTTCATAATTTAGGTCTCGATTATCCATTCGAACGCGATAATAGTCCCCCATGTCTTCAGCTGTAACAAGCTCTTCATTTGATGCAAGAGTCTCGTACAACTTTTCTCCATGCCTCATTCCAATAATTTTGGTATCGACGTTAGACTTAAATAGGTTCTTTAGGGCTTGAGCTAAATCTTCTACAGTACAAGCTGGGGCCTTCTTGATAAAAACATCGCCTTGGTTCGCATTGAAAAACGCATGATCTACCAAATCCACAGCTTCGTTCAATTCCATAAGAAAGCGAGTCATTGTAGGCTCAGTAATTGTTATCGGCTTATTAGCTTTAATCTGTTCGATGAATCTAGGAATCACTGAGCCACGAGAATACATTACGTTGCCGTATCTAACGCATGAAATAACGGTTCCACTTTCAGCTTGTTGACGCGCATACGCCTGCGCAACTTTTTCCATCATTGCTTTACTCGTACCCATTGCATTAACGGGGTACACTGCTTTATCTGTACTTAAGCAAACGACACTTTTTACTTTGTTTGATACAGCAGCTTTAAGCACATTGTCACTACCGATAATGTTTGTCATTACGGCTTGCATTGGAAAGAATTCACAAGAAGGCACTTGCTTTAGAGCAGCTGCGTGAAATACGTAATCGACTCCGAGCATCGCGTCATGAATACTGTCATAGTCCCTAATATCGCCAATATAGAACTTCACACGTGGATCATCCATATATTGGGTTCGCATTAAGTCCTGCTTGGCTTCGTCTCGGCTAAAAACCCGGACTTCCTTACAATCTTTAGTAAGCAGGTATGTTGTAACAGTCTTCCCAAACGAGCCTGTGCCACCAGTCACTAAAATAGTGCCGCCTTTGTACATAATTTCTATCCACCCTTAATTATTAGCTAAATTCCCGACCTGATTTATTCATTCTCATACTATAAGAAGCGATTACCATATGAACATAGGGAGTAGCTGGCGATAATAATGAAAAAAACAGGACGCATACAGCAAAAAAAGCAGATATAGAGTTTTTTGCCTCAGAAGCTGATTTTAAAAAAACATAAGCCAATAAAGGCCCCCCAATTACTCCTAAGATAAAGAAAAATATCCCAGAAAAGTTTGATATTCTTTTGATTTCGGTCTCTCTATGCAGACTAATTTCTAGTGATTCAACAACCTCATCTAAAGCTTCTATATCTTGAGGCTGCAACATATTGTTAACACCGAAAACAACAGGCCCGACCCCGCGAGCAATTCTATTTGAAAGACTTTTATCTAACCCTACGAGATCTAAGCCATTATCCATCGCTTGCTGCACAATTAATCCTGCACGCGTATTTTTTAACGTTTCAGAATAGTAAGATACCCCACCAGAAATGATACAAAGAATAAAACAAAACCTAACAAAGAACTTAAACTTATCCTGAACAGAAATATTATTTAACACCAACCATATTAAAGTAGGCCCTATAACCGACACCGCACCTGAAAGAAAAACAAGCAGTAACGGAATGTAGGTATCAGTTATGTTCTTTTTGTACTTAGCCAAGTTGTCAATTATAACTAACAAACTAAAACCAATAAAACCAAGAAAACTTGGTTCAGACGCAAACGAAGCTGCACCACGAAGTTCAGATGTTCGGTAATTAGAGACTAATGAATGCAACAGTTCTGGACGTAAAGAGCCAAGTACAACACCCAGCAAATAGATTACACCCATCAACCTTGCAACAAATAAGATACTCGAAGCCTCCTTGTCCTCCATGCGAGAAGTTATAACAACTAAACAAATCAATGAGATAAGAGGAAGACACTCATTCCCTCCGCCACCATTTAAGAGTAACACCGCAATACATATAAAAGTGTAAAGCAAAATAACAACATCAATCAACGCGACACGTTTCATTATGTTTGCCAACACTAATAAGAATAAAAAAAAGTAATAATGAGGCTGTATATCGCTACTTAATGGGGATACTTTTAAGTACGGAAGCAATGCACTCGCTGCAGTCAAAACCAGTAGTATTACGTTAACACTAACCACTACCGACCCCTATACCCTTGACTGCGGCCGTTTTTTTTATAGCAAAATAAAAAATAAAAACGAGAAAGAATATAAGCTCTGCCGCCAAATTACTAACACCAAAATCTGCACTATCTAGGGAACCTAGCATTAGCATAGAGATATATTTGGCAACGAATTTAACAACCGCAAACAAAATAAGTGTTACACCAGAACTGATAGCAAGGAGAACCTGAAGCAAGACCATATTCCCCACCATCAAGGCAAATGGAAGCATCAAGTACTTGAACAACTCTCCTACCTCTCGAGTATATGATTCTGAAAATTTTCCTCTTTGGTAGGCCAGCCTGACTAGCTCTTCAGAGAACACCACTGCGATAAAAGCAACAACCAAAGTAACAATATATACCGGCAAAAGTTTTTTAACCAACTCATACTGAAACCCCACCTGATCATGTCGTAGAGCTATAAATTTTGCCGTATATATAACAAAGGTAGTTCCAATTACTGCACCAAGCCCATTTACAAGACCATATGCGTAATCTAAAAAAGAAATCCACCCTTCCCCCAAACTAGACGCAAATGCTCTATCAACAGCTCTAAGGGAAATGTTCACAAAATGAAAGATCATCCCAGATAGTATTAAACGCATTACTACCTTATCTTTAATACCTCCAAAGGAAAAGTAGCTACTCAATACCACCGGTATGTCCGCTATATTTCTAGCACTAATAATAAACGAAAGGGACACTACCCCACATGACACTACAAATGCGAAAACAAGCCCAGACAAATCTCGCATACCATAAGTTGTAGTAATCCACAGACTTACAACAAAACCAACATTACATATCAGATTAGCTGACGCTACTATATTATTTTTCTTATTGTACTGAAGGTAAATTCTAAAGTGAAAGTAAATACTGGATAATAGAAAGCCAAACCAAGCCACTCTACAATAAAAAGCTAAATCATTAATTTCGGCTATAGATAAATCAGGCCCAAGTAAAGGCGCATATACACCAGCAAACGCTATACCGATTATTGATACGAAAATAGATACAGTGCTTACTGGAGAGGACTCGACAAAGGTTACCGAGCTTTCGTCTCTAGAAACTCTAGGTAAAATTATTCCTACAAGCAACGTTGCAAAACTGAAGAAGAACGCATATGGGTATGATACAGCAAGACGATAGATATCTAGGTCGGAACTAGCTCCAATTTCATAAGCAATATAAACCTCCCTCAAGAAACTAGACAAGCTTCCAGCAGCAGTAAATATAACGAGGATTAACATGCTCTTGGCCACTTTA
>NZ_LWGE01001071.1:0-11476 GCF_001635315.1 Oleiphilus sp. HI0123 | reverse complement strand
AATAATTCTGATGGTTCGCAGACCTATACGGTGACGATCCAGGTTCTTGCGCTAATGACTGCGCTAACCTTCTTGCCTGCGATGCTGATGATGATGACTTCATTCACCCGAATAATCATCGTTTTCTCAATACTTCGCCAGGCCTTGGGGCTACAACAAACCCCTTCAAACCAGATAGTTTTGGGTTTATCGCTGTTTTTAACGATCTTTATTATGACGCCTGTTTTTGAAAAGGTTAATGAAACGGCTATCCAACCTTATATGAACGAGCAGCTAGCACCTGTTGATGCCGTTAAAGCCGCAAGCTTACCATTTCGAGAGTTTATGCTGACGCAGACAAGAGAAGATGATATTGCGCTGTTTGTGCGTATATCGGGTGCTGAATACAATACGCTTGATGACTTGCCGTTTTGGGTGTTGATGCCTGCCTTCGTAACAAGTGAACTGAAAACCGCCTTTCAAATTGGCTTTCTGCTGTTCCTGCCTTTTCTAATTCTCGATATGGTCGTGGCGAGCGTACTGATGGCAATGGGTATGATGATGTTATCACCTATGATTATCTCCTTACCTTTCAAGATAATGTTTTTTGTCTTGATTGACGGTTGGGCTCTGATAATGGGTAGTTTAGCCGCCAGCTTTGGAATATAACGAGGTAGATTAAGATGACGCCAGAGTTAGCAATTGACCTTGTAAGGGATGCCGTATTTGTAATTTTGATTTTGGTCACTTTAATACTCGTACCCGGCCTAATCGTTGGCTTGATGGTGAGTGTTTTTCAGGCTGCAACACAGATCAACGAGCAAACGCTAAGCTTCTTACCAAGGCTTCTGGTGACCTTGTTTGTGCTTATTGTCGCGGGTCCGTATATGATGACAAAAATTCTCGACTATTCAGAACGCTTATGGACTAGCATTCCATTACTGATCGGGTAAAAGATGGAATTTACCGACGCACAAATTGGCGCTTGGGTTGGGTCCTTCTTGTGGCCCTTATTCCGTATTGCCAGTTTCTTGATGGTGGTTCCGGTAATCGGAACACGGTTGGTGCCAATGCGTGTCCGAATTGGCTTATCCTTTGCCTTAACGCTAATCGTTGCTCCATTGATTGACCCTGTCCCTGTGATTGACGCTCTGTCAATCGGTTCTTTTTTGATTGTGCTTCAGCAAGTTGTTATCGGTACCTTAATGGGCTTCATGTTTGTGCTACTGATGCAGTTGTTTGTGGTGGCGGGGCAAATGATTTCGATGCAAATGGGTTTGGGTTTTGCTTCGATGGTTGACCCAACGAACGGTGTTAATACACCAATCCTGTCTCAGATATTCCTGATAGGCGTAACCTTAACGTTTCTTGCAATGAATGGTCATTTAGTGATGATTGAAGTGATTGTTGAAAGCTTTAGGGCGTGGCCGATTTCAGCAAGTATTATAGGTGAAAACTCGATAGAGCCTTACTTATTGTGGGATATGTTGATGAGGATTAACTGGCTCTTTGCTTCGGCTCTGCTGGTTGCGCTGCCAGTAGTAACTTCGGTATTGATTGTTAATATCTCCTTTGGAGTTATGACAAGGGCGGCACCGCAGATGAATGTATTCTCGCTCGGTTTTCCAATCGGTATGATTTTCGGTTTTTTCATTCTTTGGGTGGGTGTCGGAAATGTTGATACGCTTTTTATTCGTTTTAGCGAGCATACATATATTTATCTGCGCGATGTGATGGGGGCTTAGAGCGCTTATGGCAGAGAACGATAGTAGTCAGGATAAAACCGAAGAACCCACCGGCCGGAAACTCGAAAAAGCGCGAGAAGAAGGTCAGGTTCCCCGATCAAAAGAGTTAAATACAACTTTTTTACTGATTGTCGGGGCGGGGGGCTTGTTAATTTTTGGTAGCGGTATCGCAGCATCTTTAACAAAGATCATGACTGCTAGTTTTTCGTTTTCTAGAGAGGCGACACAAGATACAAGCCAGATGGGAATGTATCTCGCAAGAGCCGCGGTTGAAGTTGCAGAAGGTATTTTGCCGTTTCTAATTTTGTTGTTTGTATCGGCTATTGCAGGGTCCGTTGCTTTGGGTGGTTGGCTTTTCTCAACTAAAGCTCTGGCGCCTAAGTTTAGCCGAATGGACCCAATTAAAGGCTTGGCGAAGATGTTTTCCCTCAAGTCCTTAGTGGAGCTCATAAAGGCGATTGCAAAGGTGTCATTGGTTGTCGCAGTTGCAGTTTTGATTATTCACTCGCAATTGCCAACGCTTATCGGGCTTGCCGATCAAAATGTAATTTCAGCAATGGAAACAGCTTCCAAAATACTGGGGTGGGGTTTTTTCTATTTAGCATGTACGATGATCGTGATCGCTATGATTGATGTACCTTTTCAGATATTTGATCATACAAAAAATCTGAAGATGACGAAGCAGGAAGTGAAAGACGAATTCAAGGACACGGAAGGTAAGCCAGAGGTTAAACGGAAGATTCGCCAATTGCAGATGGAAATGGCGCAGCGTCGAATGATGCAAGATGTTCCTCAGGCTGACGTGGTGATTACCAACCCAACTCACTTTTCAGTCGCGCTACGATATAAACCTGAAGAAGATGCCGCGCCAATTTTGCTTGCGAAAGGGCATGATCAAGTCGCCTTGAAGATTAGAGAAATTGCCAACGAACATGATGTCGAAATTGTTGAGGCTCCACCGCTTGCGCGTTCGGTCTACCATCATGCCGAGATTGGTCAGGAAATTCCGAGTGGTTTGTATATGGCGGTTGCACAAGTGCTGGCATACGTATTTCAGCTTAAGCAGTTTAGGCGTCGCGTTATTACAAAACCTCCGAAACCGGACTTCCCCATACCGGATGATCTTAAATATGATGGCTCTTGATTAAGGGGCTGGCATTGCCTAATTACCGTAAACTGTAGAAGTCGGCGTGAATCTTGCTGATACCTTACTGATATTTGTTTTTCGTCAAATTAGTGACGATATCAGTCTTGGTAGTGATATTTATGCAGCAAGCCGCAATGCTTCAACAATTCAAGGTTCTTACTCAGGGTAATCTCGCCATCCCGGTGCTATTGATTGCAATCCTGGGGATGATGACCCTTCCTGTTCCTCCTTTCCTGCTTGATTTGTTGTTTACCTTCAATATTGCTTTGGCGCTTGTTGTCTTGCTTGTTTGTGTCTACTCCCTGCGGCCCGTTGAGTTCGCGATATTCCCAACCGTTTTGTTAGTTGCCACGCTTTTACGTTTGGCGCTAAATGTCGCTTCAACTCGTGTTGTTCTCTTGGAGGGGCACGAAGGTGGCGATGCTGCAGGTAAGGTGATTGAGGCCTTCGGTGAGGTTGTCATTGGAGGCAATTACGCTGTCGGTTTGGTTGTCTTTGCTATTTTGATGATTATTAACTTTGTTGTTGTAACAAAGGGTGCTGGCAGGGTCTCGGAGGTTAGTGCGCGCTTTACGCTCGATGCGATGCCGGGTAAACAGATGGCGATTGATGCTGATCTTAATGCTGGCATTATCGAACAGGAAGAAGCCAAGTCACGTCGTGAAGAAATTGCAACGGAGGCTGACTTTTATGGTTCTATGGATGGTGCCAGTAAGTTTGTTCGTGGTGATGCCATTGCGGGTTTGTTGATTTTAGCGATCAATATCATAGGCGGTCTCTCTATTGGCATGGTGCAGCATGATCTAGAATTCTCTGATGCAATGGAAAAGTATTCGCTACTGACTATTGGTGATGGCTTGGTTGCACAGATTCCTTCGCTACTACTTTCTACCGCCGCAGCAATTATGGTGACACGTGTTAGTAGTATGCAGGACATGTCGTCACAAGTTCTTGATCAGATGTTTCTATCCCCAAAGGCTTTATATGTGGCCTCAGGCATTCTTATCGCAATGGGTCTGGTACCGGGCATGCCTCATTTGGCATTCTTGGGTTTGGGTGGCGGTTTAGCATTTTTTGCTTGGTATGGTCAAAACAAGAGATCGAAAGGTGAAGAGGTTGAAGCAAGCGCTCCGGGTGCTCGCAGGTCAGGTGCTCAGCCTAATATGTCTGGCGGTGCTAATGTAACGCCTGATAATCAAGGTCAAATATCGGCTGATGGACAGCCTAAAGAAGAGTACAAAGAGCTTGGCTGGGATGATGTTTTGTCGGTCGATATTATAGGCCTGGAAGTTGGTTATCGCATAATTCCTCTTGTTGATAAAAATCAGGGGGGGGCATTGCTTGGTAGGATAAAAGGGGTGCGTAAAAAGCTGTCGCAAGAGTTAGGTTTCTTAATGCCTTCAGTTCATATTCGCGACAATCTTGACCTTATGCCAAATGTTTACCGAATCACCTTGATGGGCGTAACGATTGCTGAAGCAGAAATTCACCCAGAGAGAGAGCTAGCTATTAACCCGGGTCAGGTCTTTGGGAAAATTGACGGGGTTGAGGGTAGAGACCCTGCTTTTGGGCTTGATGCAATCTGGGTTGAGAGTTCTCAAAAGGATCATGCGCAAACGCTAGGTTATACCGTTGTCGATGCGAGTACTGTGGTGGCGACACACTTGAATCAAGTGCTTCAGAAGCATGCTAGTGAGTTATTGGGGCATGAGGAGGTACAGCAATGGTTGGATCAGTTGGCGAAGGTGTCACCTAAGCTATCAGAAGAGCTGGTTCCAAATACATTAACAGTCAGTCTGTTATTAAAAGTTCTTCAGAGTCTATTGATCGAGGACGTACCTATTAGAGATATGCGTTCGATCGCTGAAGCGCTGGTTAATGTAACTCCAAAGTCAGCTGATTCCACCCTGCTAACAGAAGCATGTCGACAGGGTATGAAAAGATTGATTGTCCAAAATATTTGTGGAAATGATGATGAAATCCCCGTTATTACCTTAGAGCCCGACTTGGAACAGTTATTGCTAAAGTCTGTGCAGCAGTCACAAAAAACTGGCGCGGGTGATGATATGGGAATGATACTTGAGCCCCGAATAGTTGAAACACTTCAGCGATCGCTCGGTGAAGCAGCTCAACGCCAGGAAATGCTCGGAAAGCCTGCAATCCTTTTGGTATCAGGGCCTTTGAGACCAGTGCTTGCTAAGTTTGTAAGGTTTGGGAGTGACCCGATTAATGTCCTTTCTTACCAGGAAGTGCCAAACAATAAACAAATAACAATCGTCGCGAACGTAGGTCAATAAATTGACGTCGTGTCGGTAGAACTCGCTCCAAGGTTCAATTGAAGTGATGAGTAGTAAACATAATCAGGTGATTCCTTATGGAAGTTAGACGCTTTTTTTCAGCGACCATGCAAGAAGTTTTAAAAATGGTTCGAGAAGAACTTGGCCCCGATGCGGTTATCTTATCCAACTCAAAAGTTGACGGTGGTGTCGAAATTGTTGCTGCGCTCGACTATGAGGAAGATGTCTCACCTGAAACCATCGAAAGTCAATTGATAGAGCGTGGCGAGCCTAGCCCTTCCCAACTTGCTCGTATGCATGCAGAAAAACACCTGAAACTGCAAAAAGAGCTAGATAGTGCGCGTAGAAAGATAGAAGAGGTTAAGGCTAAGCGTAAAGAGCGGCCTGATGCTCTTGCGCAAGAGAACGATTCAGAGGCAGTGTCTGAACCAGAGGCAAGCTCTTCGGCAATGGAGCGCAAGGCTGCGTCACATGATGCTAAACAAAATGGTACTCCGTGGGGCGAATTATCGGATATGCGTGCAGAGATATTAGAGATTAAAAAACTAATGTCCGGGCAGGCTTACAAGCAAGTGCAGAATGAAAAAGAACGTGAGCAATCGGCTACGCTCAGCAAAATCGAACGTAAACTCGAATCCCTTTGTATTGCCGGGGATCTTAAAAAACGGCTAATGGCAATGGTTGATTTAGGTATGGACTACAGTCAGGCATGGTCTCGTGTTTCACAGGGTGTTTCAGCTTTAATATCGGCTCCTGAAGATGACCTGATCGAGCAGGGTGGCGTCATTGCATTGGTTGGGCCTACAGGTAGTGGTAAGACCATGACAATAGGTAAAATGGCTGCTCAGTTTGTTATTCGACATGGTGCTGATGATATAGCCTTGGTGACAACTGACAGATACCGCATAGCTGCGCACGAGCAACTAAAGGTGTTTGGCAGAATACTCAATGTGCCTGTCCATGTTGTTGATGAGCGTCATAGTCTGGATACCATACTTGATGGCTTGCGTCACAAAAAACTTGTCTTGGTTGATACTGCTGGCCTAATGCATACCGACGCGTGCTGGTCTGAGCAGCTGCAGGAATTAAAGCTGTCGGGTCATGATATTCAGTCACACCTTGTTGTATCGTCTGTAGGGCAGTATCAGGTGATGTGTTCAAATTACCATCACTACAAAATGGTAGGCTTGTCAGGCGCCATTATTACTAAGGTTGATGAAGCTGTTAGCCTGGGTGAGGTGATGAGCTTTCTTATCGATACGCGTCTCAAAGCCAGTTATTTTACTGACGGTCAGCGAGTTCCTGAGGATATTCATGTGTTTAGGCAAAAAGAAATCCTCTCGAGAGCTGAATCTTTATTGAATAGTTCGGAGCGATGGGTAACAATCAGCGCCCAAGAGCATGAAGGTGTTTTAGATCAAATATTCTCTCATTCTGCGTAAACTTAATCATATCTGCTAAACTCTTATTAGCGTTGATTAAAATATAGAGCTGAATGTAGCAAGATTATGCAGTATACACTGAAAATACGGTCAATGTTTCAGTATCACGAAGATCTCAATATGGTTGAATAAACTGAAGTGCGAAAAATAATTAGATGTATAAAAGGGGATTTTCACCAGTATGGCGAATTCTAATCCGGTTCAGGTAATCGCGGTAACTGGCGGTAAAGGTGGTGTGGGCAAAAGTAATGTGTCTATTAACCTTTCGATTATGCTCGCTGAGATGGGGCGTCGTGTTGTACTTTTAGATGCCGATTTAGGTTTGGCTAATGTTGATGTTTTGTTAGGTATCACCTCTAAAAGCAATATAGCGGATGTGATAAGTGGCGAATGTTCTCTGCGTGACGTTTTGGTTGATGGGCCCAAAGGAATAAAAGTAGTACCAGCTTCATCTGGTACGCAAAAAATGGTTTCTTTGAATCCAATGGAACATGCCGGTTTAATTAATGCCTTTAGTGAAATTTCTGAAGATCTCGATGTCCTGATTATTGATACCGCAGCAGGTATATCCGATGGTGTTGTTTCGTTTCTTAGGGCTGCGCAAGAAGTTATTGTTGTCGTATGTGATGAGCCTACATCGATTACCGATTCATATGCGCTAATTAAATTGTTAAATCGCGATTACGATATGTACCGTTTTCGTGTACTGGCGAATATGGTTAAAACGCAGGAAGAGGGGCGCCACCTCTATTCCAAGCTTGCTCACGTTACTGAGAGATTTCTCGATGTTGCTCTGCAGTATGTTGGGTCAATCCCTTTCGATGAGTCGGTGAAAAAAGCAGTGCAGCGTCAACGGGCTGTTTCTGATGTGTATCCTCGTGCAAAAGCATCGTTGGCATATAAGACGCTTGCCCAAAAAGCGGATAGCTGGCCACTGCCTTCTTCTCCAAAAGGTCATTTGGAGTTCTTTGTTGAGCGCCTGGTTCAGGCTACCTCAAACTAGAACGTGTTTAGTTCCGGTGTCATAGGCTGATGTATACAGACGCTCAAGTAAAACGTGCCGATGATTTGATTCGGTCTCATGCGCCTTTAGTCAAAAAAATTGCGCATCATTTGATATCTCGTCTACCGTCTAGCGTTCAGGTCGATGATTTAATTCAGGCTGGTATGATCGGGTTATTAGAGGCTTCCAGGAAGTATGAAGCTTCTAAAGGTGCGTCCTTTGAAACTTATGCGGGCATTAGAATTCGTGGTTCGATGATGGATGAGGTGCGCCGGGGAGACTGGGTGCCAAGGTCTGTTCATCGGAATGCAAGAAAGATAAGTGAAGCGATCAAGGCTATTGAAGATAGAGAGGGTCGTGATGCGCAGGATGGCGAGGTTGCCTCAGAGTTAGGTATGACGCTTGAGGAATACTTTGCTTGCTTGAAAGACAGCGCTAGTGGCAAGTTATTTAGCTTTGAAGAGCTAAGTGAGTCAGGTGACGTTTCTAGTGAAGAGTATTTGTCCGAGAATTACACGCCCGCGACGGATGTTCAGAATGATGCCTTTCGTCGAGCTTTGGCCAAAGAGATTGATGTTCTCCCTGAGCGTGAAAAAATGGTTTTGTCTTTATATTATGAAGAAGAGTTGAATCTTAAAGAAATTGGTTTGGTGCTCTCTGTTAGTGAGTCTCGAGTAAGTCAAATACATTCTCAAGCAGCGATGCGTTTGAAAGCTAGAATGAGTGATTGGCGTACCTGATTGCAGTTTGTCTTAGCCTGATCGAACTATTTGCTTAGACCTCTTTTCTCAAAGTTTGTCCCCCATGTAAGGGGAAAATAAAGCGAATAAAATTAATAAATTGGCTTGATTTTATATAGTTGTTAAGAAATGTGCCGATAAGTGAAACAAATATCAAAAAAAACTGGCTAGCCTAAGAACACCGACTAGACTTGTTTTTAGGTATTAAAATGTAATTTCGGGTATCGACATGAGTGGAGGTCGACTTGAATAAAGATATGAAAATTCTCGTAGTAGATGATTTTTCTACAATGAGACGAATTATTAAGAACCTATTGCGTGACCTAGGGTTTACTAATACTGATGAAGCTGACGATGGTAGTACTGCCTTACCAATGCTTCAAACAGGTAAGTATGACTTTCTGGTGACTGACTGGAATATGCCTGGGATGACTGGTATTGAGTTGCTTCAGCATGTTCGTTCTGACGATAACCTCAAAAGTCTTCCTGTGCTAATGGTAACGGCTGAGGCTAAACGAGATCAGATAGTTGCTGCCGCGCAAGCAGGTGTGAACGGTTATGTCGTTAAGCCATTTACCGCAGCTGTTTTAAAAGAGAAGATTGAGAAAATCTTCGAACGTATCGATTCCTAAGGCTGAGCGATTCATGACTGACGCAAAGCTAATAAATAGCGAACCTCTAAGCGGTTTTGAGCAGACTTTGAAGGCTCAGGCTAATGAGTTGAAGGAGCGAATTGACAAAGGAGACTTGTCGGGGGCGTTAGGTATTATTTCTGAGTTAAATGAGACTCGGGATAAAACTCTGTACCAAGAAGTCGGTCGCTTAACTCGGTCGCTACACGAGTCAATTCGGAACTTTCACATCGATGCTTCCAGTGAGACGGCTAAAGATGACCTGTCTACTATAGAGGATGCGTCCGACCGACTCGCGTATGTGGTTGATATGACCAATAAGGCTGCAAACAAGACCTTGGATCTTGTCGAAGAAACCATGCCTTATGCTTCAGGAATCAGCCAGGAAGCGAAAAAACTCAAGATGGATTGGTCTCGCTTACAGCGTAAGGAAATGAAACCTGATGAGTTTAGAACGCTGACAGCCACAATGGGAACTTTCCTTGGAAAGTTGTGTGAGGATTCAGATAAAGTAAATGATAATCTCACGCAAATACTGTTAGCGCAGTCTTTCCAAGACTTAACTGGTCAAGTGATTCAACGAGTCACCGGATTGGTTAAAGATGTTGAAGAGAATCTTGTTAATTTGGTCAGAATGGCCGGTAAGGTTGACCAGATTACAGGAACAGTCCACGAAGTAGAAAAACAAGAAACAGGCATTGAGGGTGAAGGTCCACAACTCCATGCAGAGCAACGCGAAGACGTTGTTTCTGGCCAGGATGATGTGGATGATTTGCTGTCCAGTCTAGGATTTTAAAGGGGCGTAGAAGATGGGGTTTGAAGCGGATGATGAGATACTTCAGGACTTTCTTGTAGAGTCTGGAGAGATACTCGAGCTTCTTTCAGAGCAACTGGTTGATCTAGAGCAAAATCCAGACGATAAAGATTTGCTAAACGCAATTTTTAGAGGGTTTCACACTGTAAAGGGTGGAGCAGGCTTTTTACAGTTGGATGCACTGGTCAAGTGTTGTCATATTGCAGAAAACGTGTTCGATATTCTGCGAAATGGTAAGCGAAGTCTTGATGCTGACTTAATGGATGTCGTTTTACGTGCGTTAGACTCTGTAAACGAAATGTTCAGTGAAGTCAGAGATGGCCAAGATCCAACCCCAGCTGACCCACAGCTTTTAAGTGACTTAGAACGTTTTGCGAAACCTGCTGACGCTGCGCCTGCTGCTGAACCTGCAGCTGTTGAACCAACACCGGAGCCGGTTGCTGCAGAAGCCTCTGCTGAAGAGGCTGATATTACTGATGATGAGTTTGAACAGCTCTTGGATGCATTAGATGATGATGCGGGTAAAGGGAGTGCACCAGCGGCATCCGAACAAGAATCTGACGAAATTACCGATGACGAATTCGAAAACTTGTTAGATGAGCTACACGGTTCCGGTGCTCCTGTTGGTGTCAGCGAAAGTGCTGGTGCCTCAGCTTCACCAGACAGCTCCTCGGCGGATTTATTTTTTGAAGAACCGGCTGCGGGTGGCGACACGAGCAGCTCGCCAGAGTCGGGTGATATAAGCGAAGAAGAATTTGAAAAACTATTGGATGACTTGCATGGTGAAGGTCAGTTCAATAGCGAAGGTATTGCTGCAGGTGATGCCACGTCTGAAGCGTCAGCTACTCCTGCTAGCGGTGATGGAGAGTTGATTACCGATAATGAGTTCGAAAAGCTACTGGATGAACTTCATGGAGCAGGCGGGTCGCCAACGACCAAGGCTGCTGCCAGTTCTGCGCCGGCTCCAGAGCCCACACCAAAGCCAGCGCCTGCACCGGCCCCAGCCTCAGCAGCTGCAGCTAAGCCAAAGCCGGCTGCAAAACCAGCTGCTAAAGCGGCATCGAAGAAGAATGAAACCATAGCGACAGAAACAACAGTTCGTGTTGATACAAAGCGCCTAGACGATATCATGAATATGGTGGGTGAATTGGTGCTTGTGCGTAACCGACTAAAACGTCTTGGCGATGCAAGCAGTGACGAGTCCATGCAGAAGGCTGTGTCCAACTTAGATGTCGTAACAGGTGATCTTCAGTCAGCGGTTATGCAAACTCGAATGCAGCCGATTAAGAAGGTCTTTGGACGTTTTCCCAGGGTTGTGCGAGATTTGGCTCGGAACCTTAAGAAAGAGGTTAACCTGGTTCTGGTTGGTGAAGATACTGACCTTGATAAGAACCTTGTTGAAGCGCTATCTGACCCCTTGGTTCACCTTGTACGAAACGCTGTAGACCACGGCATTGAAATGCCTGATGACCGTGTGACGAAAGGTAAGGAACGTATAGGGCAGGTGGTTCTGTCAGCACAGCAGGAAGGTGATCATATCATGCTAGCCATTGAAGATGATGGCGCAGGTATGGATGCTGAGGTTCTACGTCAAAAAGCTGTTGAAAAAGGCATTTACGACCAAGACGCTGCTGATCGCTTAAGCGATAGCGAATGTTATAACCTTATTTTTGCACC
>NZ_LWGE01001070.1:0-4793 GCF_001635315.1 Oleiphilus sp. HI0123 | reverse complement strand
ACTTACACTTCAAAGCCAACTACCTCATATATCTATACCCAAGCGCTTCACCTTAATGATGAAGGAAATATGGGAATACCAAATCAGACTCACTAAGACTCACGGCAAGCGGCCTTTCCACCTCGCTGAACAGCAACGATTCAGGGCTGCCTATGACTTTTTGTTGTTACGGGAGCAAGCTGGTGAACCTGTCGGCGAACTCGCTAAGTGGTGGACTGAATTCCAAATCAAGCACCCTTCTGCTGTTTATAACAAAGCTAATCATCGAAAAAAGCGTGAGACACCTGGTGCTGACCGCCGAAAGACCCGACAATCACGACGTCCAAAGCGATCATAATGCTGCAGGTATAAGTCAGCAGGAACTGTTCGGCGAGAAGAAAAAGCTAGTCATGAAACTAAATCAAGTACTCATCGGTATTGGTAGCAACCTGGAAAGTCCTCGTCTTCAAGTAATAAAGGCGATAGAAGCCCTATCCCGGCATCCTGAACTAAAGCTAATGTCATCATCATCACTATACAGTAGCTGCCCTCAAGGGCCTCAGGATCAAGATGACTTCGTCAATGCAGTCATCTGGCTTGAAACCGCTCTGGAACCACTCGCTTTGTTAAAGTGTACTCAAACACTTGAAGCCGAATTCGGGCGTATAAAGACTCGGCATTGGGGGGAGCGAATCATCGACCTGGATATTCTATTCTATAACGATGAAACGCTATCAAGCGACGACCCTGACTTACGCATTCCTCACCCTTATGCGCTGGAACGAGACTTTGTGCTGGTACCAGCAATCGAAATTGCGCCTGCTTGGACGCTTCCCGATACATCGACCCTAGAACAACATCTTTCTTCGTGCAGCGAGCATAATTTACTTCGTTTAGATGGCACTCCGACTTGAGTCTCGCGAAACAAGTAGCTAATCTACGCACAAGCTAAGCTCTGTCATAGATTATCAGTAGTCGGTTTTATACTACTGTGAAAACTAAGGATTATATGATGAAAACGACAACCCTGAGCCTTCGTAAACTAAAAGAGTCCAATGGAAAATTCTCCTGTGTCACAGCCTATGACGCAACCTTTGCTAAGTTAGCGTCGGATGCTGGTATCGACGTTTTATTAGTCGGCGACTCTCTAGGCATGGTGTTACAAGGTCAGGACTCGACATTGCCTGTTAGTATTGATGACATGGTCTATCACACTCAATGTGTTAGCAGAGGCGCTCAGTCTCCCTTAATTATGGCCGATATGCCTTTTAATACCCTGAATAGCCCTCACGATACCTTGAACTATGGTGGACAGTTGATGCAAGCAGGTGCCCATATTATCAAGCTAGAAGGCGGCGAGTGGCTTGCAGAGTATATTGAAGCCTTAAGTGATCGAGGCATTCCTGTTTGTGCACATTTGGGTTTAACGCCTCAGTCTGTCAATAAGTTAGGCGGCTATCGCGTTCAAGGCAAGGAAGCTGAAAAAGCTAACGCCATGATTAATACTGCGCGCGCCCTTGAAGAGGCCGGTGCCGATATGATCTTACTTGAGTGCGTACCCACCTCACTCGCTGAGCTCATTACCAAGAAAGTTAGTGTCCCTGTCATCGGAATTGGTGCGGGGAATGTTACCGATGGTCAGGTCTTGGTGATGCATGATCTCCTTGGAATTACTTCCGGACATAAGCCTAAGTTCGTAAAAAACTTCATGCAAGGCGCCGGTTCAGTGCAACAGGCCTTCGAGCACTACGACCAAGCGGTTAAGTCCGGCGAATTCCCTTCTGCCGATTATAGTTTTGCAGGCTAAACGAGACTCAAGCATGATCACCGTTAACAGTATTATTGCACTACGAAAAGTTATCAAAGAAGCTAGACAAGCCGGTAAAGTAATCGGCTTTGTACCCACTATGGGCAATCTTCATGAAGGCCATCTCAGTCTTATCGATCGTGCCCGCCAAGAAGCAGACTTAGTTGTCAGCAGTATCTTTGTAAATCCTATGCAGTTTGGTGAGAACGAGGATCTTGATGCCTACCCTAGAACACTTGAAGATGATAGTAAGCACTTACGTAGTAGATATTGTGATGTCTTGTTCGCACCACCTGTTAGCGAGATCTATCCAAACGGCTTAGCTGAAGAAACCAGAGTGGATGTGCCTGCTCTCGGAGATTATCACTGCGGCGCCAGTCGTTCCGGTCACTTCATTGGTGTCGCCACCGTCGTCACCAAGCTATTTAATATGGTGCAACCAGATATTGCAGTATTTGGTGAAAAAGACTTCCAACAATTAGCGATTATTCGCAAGATGGTTTCCGACCTTTGTATGCCTGTTTCTATCATTGGCGTCCCAACATCTCGGGAAGAGTCAGGTCTAGCCCGCAGCTCTCGCAATGGTTACCTTAGCCAGCAAGAAAAGCAAACTGCCGCTAAGATTTACCAGCTATTGCAACATTGTGCTGCGCAGCTTCAGGCTGGCGAACGGGATATCACTGCATTATGCGAGGACGCCAAATCACACTTGGTTAAAAATGGCTTTAAACCCGATTACTTCAATATAGCCAAGCCCACAACACTTGCTCCTTCACAAGAAACAGATACAGCTTTCGTAATTTTATTAGCCGCGTATTTGGGCTCAACCCGTTTAATTGATAATATAACGGTGAATCTTTAACCATCGATATTGAGTAACACTATGACATTGGATGTATTACCTAGTTACCAAGCATTAAAGGATCATGCCAAATTCATTACTAAGCTTCATGTAAAAGACCTATTTGAAGGTGATCCTAAGCGCTTTGATCGCTACTCCTTTCAGGCACCACATGTCTTTTATGATTATTCAAAAAACCGTGTCACCGAGGAAACGATTTCGCTCTTATCTCAGCTCACTGCTGAAGCAGGGCTTGAAGCAAAGGTTAAGGCCTTGTTTTGTGGCACAGGAGAGAATGGAGACTTACTGAACAACACAGAGGACAGAGGCGTCTTACATACGGCCTTACGACTTCCAAAGTCTAGCCTGACTCAAACTACTAGCTATTCGCCTAGCCAAGATATATTGGATGAAATCCTTGAATGTCGAATTCAAATTCAAGAATTCGTTGATAAAATACACCAACAGGAAGTTCTTGGTTACACCGGAAAACCCATTGATACTCTCGTTAGTATCGGCATTGGGGGCTCTTATCTAGGCCCCAAAACAGTTACCGAAGCACTATCACCCATCGCCAAAGAAGGCCTGAGTTGTCACTATATTGCTAACGTAGACAGTAGCGATAGCCACCAAGTGCTCTCTCAGATCGTACCTGAATCCACCATTTTCCTGATTCAGTCTAAGTCCTTCGGTACACAGGAAACACTTACAAATGCTCAAACTGTAAAGAACTTTCTACTAGAGCACGGAATGCTTCAAGAAGACCTTGGCATGCATCTCTATGCTGTGAGCAGTAATATCGAAGCTGCGATAGCCTTTGGAGTTAAGGAAGAAAATATCTTCCCTATGTGGGACTGGGTAGGAGGGCGCTATTCACTCTGGTCTGCAATTGGTCTTCCAATCGCATTTATGATTGGCAATGAGCACTTCGAAGCCTTGCTACAAGGCGCACACGAAATGGATGAGCATTTTATCTCAGCTCCCTTTGAGCAGAATATGCCAAGCCTGATGGCAATGCTAGGCATTTGGTACCACAGTTTCTTTGGCGCCGACTCACATGCCGTAATGCCTTATGATCAGTATCTGAGCTTTCTTCCTGATCACCTCCAGCAATTAGATATGGAGAGTAACGGCAAACACGTATCTACAAAAGGTAAAGCTCTTACTTACCATACAGGCCCTATAATATGGGGGGGTACTGGAACTAACGGCCAACATGCTTTCCACCAGTTATTGCATCAGGGCACTAAACTAATCCCATGTGACTTCATTGCTACGCTTGATACGCATCACCCATCAGGCTCTCATCATAAGATGTTATTGGCTAACTGCCTGAGCCAAACTCAAGCCTTGATGCAGGGGCGTAGTGAAAGGCAGGCTTTTCAAGAATTATTAAATAGGGGTTACGACGAACCCAAAGCCAAACTCATAGCCAAGCATATGGAGCACAAAGGTAATCAACCCAGTAATACCTTTCTTATTGAGAAAACGCTGCCAAAGAGCGTCGGTGCCCTAATTGCCGCCTACGAACATAAAGTTTTCGTTCAGGGTGTAATATGGGAGCTTAATTCTTTTGATCAGTGGGGAGTAGAGTTAGGTAAAAAGCTAGGTAACGAAGTACTCAAACAACTGGAAGACGCTGATTCCAACATTGCTGCAGATTCTTCTACTGCCGGTTTAATCGCTGAATACCACCGATTTCATGAAAACAAATAAGCTTAAGGCTTGAGAATAGCAGCAACTGAACTTGGATCAATTCGCCATACCTTTTGCTTCGCTTCGATTTCTACTTGCTTAAGCTGCCATAAGACTTGGTAGCTTAAGCCAGTTTTGCTATCGATATCATCCGGTGCTAACTCAGCCATCGGCCATAGAACAAAGCCATTGTAGTATAGCTCCGGCCTCGGGAGCTCAACTCCATCATGAAAACCTGTCAGTTGCCCGTAACTGACCACATCAATATCTAGCGTTCTTGGTGCAAAGTGTTTATCTCCGCGCAGGCGGCCGTGGCTATCTTCAATTGTTTTTAATGCCTTTATAACCTTGGGCAAGCTTAGCTCTGTTTCGATTGATACCGCCATGTTATAGAAACACGCACCGTCAAAACCAACCGGCTCACTTTCATAAATTGAAGACAAAGATAAGTCACCAAAGGTCCGTTTCAGG
>NZ_LWGE01001069.1:0-20021 GCF_001635315.1 Oleiphilus sp. HI0123 | reverse complement strand
TCAGGCCATATTTTGTTTCAATATTACTTAACAGATAAGTAGGAACCTCTCGCCCATTAACAGAAATCAGACTTATATTTTCTGGAGCAAGCACTACCGCTAACTGATCCTGAGGCAATATATTTCCTTCGTAGGTTTGCACCACCTTATTTGAAGCAGAACAAGCACTCAATAAAACTAAACTTAACACTAAACCTAAAAACTTTGGCCTTCTTAAGCCTTGAAAAAATCGATACATAAACGCCTCTAAGTGGAAAAATAACTGACAGCATTGTGCCTCCAAGCACACCTCTTGGCAACAAATTGATTTTTCGGGAATTTGTTATACAGTTAAGTAAAATAACAACAACGACAAGTATTAATTGGAGGATACACCAATGAATGAACAAGCCGATCTTTCACACCGCACAGGCGAACAAGGGGAAATACCTTTTCGCAGCAGTCGCTTTTTCAGTGTTGGTAATAAGTGGTACTTTTCTACTCGTGAAGGCTTCGATAGCGGGCCTTATGCAAATAAAGAAAGAGCCCGGGATAGCCTGCAAAGCTTTTTAAAAATCATCAACAAACTGCCAGCTCCCTATACCAAAGAAACAGCCCATTAAAGCATTCTGCAAAGTGAACTAGCGCATTAAGAAATAATGCGCTAGAAATCGAAGTTCAGAACAAGCCCGGTAAGCTAAAATAGAGAACTTGCAGAATCACTAGAGCAAAAAGGCCAGCAATCACATCATCAATCATGATACCGCTACCACCATGGATATGCTGATCCAGATATTTAATCGGCTGCGGTTTCCAGATGTCAAAAACCCGAAACAGAATGAAGCCTAGTACAATAGGCAACCAGCCTTTCGGCGCGCCTATCATTGCTATCCAATAGCCAACAAACTCGTCCCAAACAATTCCGCCATGATCATGAACACCCAAGGCTTTGGAAGCTTTAGCACACAGCCAACAGCCAACAACAAAGCTCAGCACAATAACCACCAAGTACCACTCTAAGGCTAAATGCTGCAGCCATAAATAAGGAACAATCGCCATTAATGTTCCTGCTGTCCCGGGTGCCTTCGGTGCACAACCACTACCAAAACCAAAAGCAGCAAAGTGTGCCGGATTCTTTAAAAAACCTTGCGGTAACTTACTCAAAATGCTGAAACCCCTTTCTCTCTATTTCGACTTCCTGCTCACCAGAAAAGACCTTAACACCAAAACTCTTGGGCTCAACCCGCCCTATTCTAGTGAAAGCACTCGCCTCAGCCTTCGACTCCAATACCTGCCAACCTTCCTCAGGGATCGTAAAAAGTAACTCGTAGTCATCTCCTGCAGTCAGTGCCAGTAGCGCAGCTCTATCTTTAGAAAATTCACGCAATTCTTTCGACAAGGGCAAGGCGTCCAGGTCAATCCTTAGGCCACATGAAGAAGACTCAGCAATATGCCCTGCATCAGCTAGCAAACCATCCGAGATATCAATACAAGCACTCGCGTAGGGGGTGATCAATAAGCCCTCTGCAAATCTTGGCGTGGGAGCATAGTATCGACCCAGGAGGTATTCCTCAACGCCACTAAGCGCACTCTTATCCAGCAGGTCTAGCGCAGCACCCGCATCACCCAAGCACCCTGTCACAACCAACACCTCGCCTTCTGTAGCACCACTACGACGTAGCGCTTTGTCTTGAGCTGTAAAACCATGCACCTGAATACCAATAGTTAATGGCCCTCGCGTTGTATCTCCGCCCAAGAGGCTCAATTGATAACGCTCCGCCATATACTTGAGCCCCCTTGAAAAGCCTTCAAGCCAATCCGGGTCAGAATCAGGAAGCGTCAAAGACAAGGTAAAGAATGCTGGTGACGCCCCCATTGCAGCCAAATCACTCAATGACGCAGACATTGCTCGGATAGCCAATTGTTGCGGCGGTGCCGACTTGGGAAAGTGCCGCCCCTCAACCATAGTATCAAGTGAGAAGCACAGAGACTTATTCGCAGGAGGGTTAATGACAGCACAATCGTCACCTATACCCTGGTTAACGAGCTGCTTATCGATAGGCCCCACTCCTTCAAAATACCGTTTAATTATTTGGAATTCAGAAGGAGCAGATGGCATCGGATCAACTAAGTTGCTATAACACTAAGAGGGTTTATGACGTGTTTCAGCCGCGCGCAAACGCAAGGCGAGCTTATCAAGAATACTATTCACATACTTGTGGCCATCAGTACCACCGAATGACTTAGCCAGTTCAACAGCCTCATTAATAACCACACGGTAAGGCACATCAATGCGGTGCTTAAATTCAAAGACACCCATACGCAGAACATTCATCTCTACCGGGTCAACATCCACAATTGCGCGATCCAGAAAAGGCTCAATTGCCTGATCCAATTCTGTCACTTCTTTAGGTATACCGCTAAAGACTTCACGAAAGTAAGCCGAGTCGATACGATCAAAGTCATGATCGGTACGAAACTCTGCTTCTACCTGAGCAATACTGGAGCCGGAAATTTGCCACTGATATAGCGCCTGAAGAACCAACTTTCGAGCCTTCTTACGCTGTGCCGTTCCAGTTTTCTTTACAGGCTGACCGCCTGCGGCAGGGTTAGATTCGCTCACTTAAATACCTGACTGTTTAAATAGTTGAACCATCTCTAGAACTGACATCGCAGCTTCTTCACCTTTGTTACCCGCTTTGGTGCCGGCACGTTCAATCGCCTGCTCAATGGTGTCCACCGTCAGAACGCCAAAGGCAACAGGAATACCTGTATCCAATGATACGGCACCCAAACCTTTCACACACTCTCCAGCAACATACTCGAAGTGAGGCGTACCGCCTCTGATCACCGCTCCTAAAGCAACCACTGCGTCATACTTTTTAGTTTCAGCAACACGTTTCACGGCTAAAGGCATTTCAAATGCGCCAGGAATGCGGAATATCTCGATATCACTCTCATCAATACCGTGACGTACCAAAGAATCCACCGCACCTTCTAGCAAGCTTTCTACCACAAAGGAGTTCCATCGTGTCACGATAATCGCAAACTTTGCACCCGTCGTATCTCTAAAATCACCTTCATAGGTTTTAATATTTCGCATAAGACCTTTCTCTTTAGTATGTTACCGTTCTTAAAATTCGTTTCGTTTTATTTCAATAGCCACTTCATCAAGAAGCTGTATATGGAATAAATTCAACCACTTCCAAATCGAAACCTGAAATAGCTGAAAACTTAACAGGTGGATTCAATAGGCGCATTTTTGTCACGCCTAAATCACGCAAGATCTGAGAGCCTGTGCCCACTGTCAAATACGCCCCCGTTCCTGTCTGCGAAGGTGCTGGCTTGTTCACAAAAAATCCTGCCAAGCGTTCTTCCAAGTCAACAGCCGGGCCACCTAAAACTACTAAGGCGCCAGCGCCTTCTTCATTGATTCGCTCTAACGAATGCTGCATAGACCAACTCTGCGATCCTGGCACTTTAACACCTAAACTATCACGCAGGATATCAGGAGACTGAACCCGAATAACCGGCGCATCCACCTTTGATAAATCACCTCTTACAAACGCCATGTGAACATGACCTTGCAAGGTATCTTTATAAGTAATCAGATCAAATGTGCCATGCTCGGTCTCAACCTGATTCTCTTCTTGCTTAACAACGGTCTGCTCATTCAACGCCCGATAGTGAATCATGTCGGCGATTGTGCCAATCTTCAAATCATGCTCTTTTGCGAAGACTTCAAGATCAGGACGACGAGCCATAGTACCGTCTTCATTCATAATTTCGACTATAACTGAAGCCGCCTCAAAACCTGCCATACGAGCCAGATCGCAACCTGCTTCAGTATGCCCTGCTCGGCTTAATACACCACCAGGCTGCGCCACAATTGGAAACACATGGCCAGGCTGAACAATTTCACTTGGCTTAGTGTTACGTCCTACAGCTGTACGAATAGTGTGCGCACGATCAGCCGCTGAAATACCTGTTGTCACACCCGAAGCCGCTTCAATAGACACAGTAAAGTTAGTTGAAAACTGAGCATTGTTTGCGTGAGCCATCGGCGGTAAGCCGAAGAAGTCTGCCCGCTCTGCCGACATCGTCATACAGATCAAGCCTCTCGCATGTGTCGCCATAAAGTTAATATCTTCCGGACGAACCTGTTCAGCCGCAATCACTAGATCGCCCTCGTTCTCACGATCTTCATCATCCATCAATATAACCATTTTGCCTTGACGGATATCTTCAACTAATTCTTCTACGGTGTTGAGCTCCATTGAGCCTCCCCAGTGTTATTCATCTTAAAAGGCAGCGATATCGAAGGTGAAACGCTGCCTATTATTTAATACAGTGTAAAAGGTTTATCTTAAAAAACCATTTTGTGCCAGAAAGGCCTTATCCAAGTTGCCTTCCGTTTTCTGTTCAGTGACATCAGAAGAGCCTACCTGTAATAGGCGCTCAGCATAACGAGCCATCAAATCAACCTCTATATGAACTGATTGGCCAACCTGATAAGCGTCGATAGTCGTTTCGCCTGCCGTGTGTGGCACAATATTCAGCGAAAAGCCTTCTGCTAACAGCCCGGTTACCGTGAGGCTAACCCCATCAACCGTTACCGAGCCTTTGTTTGCAATATAGCGGCGAATTTCTTCTGGACTACGAATATCAAAACGAATCGAGCGTCCATCCTGCTTTCTGGCAAGCACTTGACCCACACCATCAACATGACCACTTACCAAATGGCCACCTAAACGTGTCGATAAAGTCAGCGCTTTCTCTAAATTAACCTTCGTACCCGCTTGAAACTCTTTGAGATTAGTATGCACCAAGGACTCTGCCGATACGTCTGCAGTAAACCCTTTTGAGTTCAAAGTTACTACCGTTAAGCATACGCCATTTACCGCAATACTATCGCCTAGCTTTACGTCCGACAGATCCAAATTGCCTGTCGAAATAGTTAAAACAAGGTCTCGCCCTTTTGATTCTGATCGCTCGATCACACCAAGCGCTTCAATAATTCCTGTAAACATCGCTTATCCAATCCTTTACGCTAGCGAGAGCCTGACACTTCAGCCGGCATATAAATCATTCGAATGTCCTGACCAACCAGCCTCAAGTCTTTTAAGTCCAGATCAATACTCTCAGACATTTTATCTAAACCAAGTTCAGCAAGCGGTCGAGCTTTACTTCCTAATAATTTTGGCGCCATGTAAACCAAGAGTTCGTCCCACAAACCCTGTTCAATAATGCTTCCCGCTAACAAGGCTCCAGCCTCTAGTAACACCTCATTGCACTGAAGCTCAGCTAATTTGGACATCACTTCTTGCAGCTCACTATGCGCATCATTTGAACTTGATGCAGAAGACAAGCGAAGCACATCAACAAAACCAAGCTGAGACACCTCCTGCGCTTCCTGGCTTAGCTCACTGGCCTCTGAAACACACCACAATATAGGCGTTTCCTGTTCTAATAGTCGAGCAGTCTTAGGCAAGCGAGCCTGACGATCAAGAATGACACGCAAAGGCTGAATTTTTTCAATTTCTCGGGACCATTCAGGATCAAGACCCAGTTCACTAGCTCTAACCGTTAGGGCTGCATCATCATGAAGAATGGTACCAATGCCACTAATAATAGCAGAGCTTCGGGCACGCAAACGCTGTACGTCAGAACGTGCAGCCGGGCCAGTTATCCACTGACTTTCCCCGGACTCCATGGCGGTACGACCATCAACACTGGTCGCCATTTTAATCCGAAGATAAGGCAAACCAGTTTCCATTCGCTTAATAAAGCCTTGATTAAGTGCCCGCGCCTCAGCTTCCATCAAGCCATAGCGTACTTTTATTCCCGCATCCTCCAGAAGTTTAAAGCCTCGACCTGACACCTCAGGATTCGGATCCAGCATCGCAGCAACCACCTCAGATACTTGAGCATCAATTAAGGCTTTAGCACAGGGAGGTGTTCGACCAAAGTGGCTGCAGGGTTCCAAAGTAACGTAAGCTGTCGAACCTTGCGCGAGTCCTCCCGCTTCAGCGAGGGCGTTTACCTCTGCATGCCCTGTTCCGGCCTTCTTATGCCAACCACGCCCCACAATTTGACCGCCCCTCACCAAGACACAACCTACCCGTGGGTTTGGCTGGGTTGTATACACCCCTTTATTGGCCAAGCGCAAAGCTTCAGCCATATAGTGAGCGTCATCTATTGAGAAAGCACTAAGCGTCATTTTTGGTATTCTCAGAACGAGCTAGCCGATCAACTTCTTCCTTAAATTCATTGATATCCTGGAAACTACGATAGACAGAGGCAAAACGAACATAAGCCACCTCATCCAGGCGACGCAGCTCTTTCATCACTTCTTCACCAATAGCAATCGCTTTTAGCTCTCTCTCGCCTGTTGCTCTCAATCGGGCCTTAATGTTATTGATCGCGCTTTCAATCGCCTCAATACTGACGGGGCGCTTTTCCAAAGCCTTGGTGAAGCCTCTGTTGAGCTTGTCCTCATCAAAAGGTTGACGAGTGCCATCCTGCTTAACCACTCTCGGCATCACCAGCTCAGCAGTTTCAAAGGTAGTAAAGCGTTCTTTACAAGACAGGCATTCACGGCGACGGCGAACCTGGCCGCCATCGGCAACCAGTCGAGAGTCGATAACTTTTGTATCCGTCGCACTACAGAAAGGACAATGCATCAAAAAACCTTTTGATTCAGAAGAAAGGCCAATTCAGAGCAGCAAGCCAACTAAACCACTAACAGCTGGCAGGCCAAAGGTGCAGAAATGAGGAAACGCCTCATCACCGCACCGGGTTAACTATTTATGCGTATACTGGGAAGCGAGCACAAAGGTCGATAACGTCCTTCTTAACACTTTCAATAGCATTCGTATCTTCAGCATCTTTAACCAAAGCGTCAATTACGTCACACATCCAGCCCGCTAGTTGCTGACACTCGGCAGCCTTAAAGCCACGACGGGTTACCGCTGGCGTACCGATACGCAAGCCACTGGTCACAAAAGGTGAGCGTGGGTCGTTAGGTACTGCATTTTTATTCACTGTAATATTCGCTTTGCCTAGTGCAGCGTCAGCATCTTTACCCGTGATATCTTTGCTGATCAAATCTAGCAGGAACAAGTGATCGTCAGTGCCATTTGATACCACATCAAAGCCACGCTCCTGGAAAACTGCAACCATCGCCTTGGCATTCTCAACAACTTGAGACTGGTAAGACTTGTACTCATCTGACATAGCTTCTTTAAAGCACACCGCTTTAGCAGCTATTACATGCATCAAAGGGCCGCCCTGGCTTTCAGGGAATACAGCAAAGTTTAATTTCTTCTCTAGCGCTTCATTTGCCTTCGCCAGAATGATACCGCCACGGGGACCACCCAAGGTTTTGTGAGTAGTAGACGTTACTACATCAGCGATGCCAACTGGGCTAGGATAAACACCCGCCGCAACCAAACCGGCAATATGCGCCATGTCTACGAATAAGAATGCACCGACTTCATCAGCAATATCACGAAAACGCTGCCAATCAACAATACGAGAGTAGGCAGAAAAACCTGCAACAATCATCTTTGGCTTATGTTCACGAGCAAGCGCTTCAACCTGATCGTAGTCGATTTCACCCGTTTGCTCATTCAAACCGTACTGCACGGCGTTATAGATACGACCGGAAAAGCTTACTGACGCACCATGCGTCAAGTGACCGCCGTGAGCCAAGCTCATTCCCAATACCGTATCGCCGGGAGAGCAAAGCGCCATATAAACAGCAGCATTGGCTTGCGAACCTGAATGAGGTTGAACGTTTGCGTAGTCAGCACCAAACAACTCTTTAGCACGATCAATCGCTAGCTGCTCAACCACGTCAACATGCTCACAACCACCGTAGTAACGCTTACCCGGATAGCCTTCAGCATACTTATTCGTTAATGCAGAACCTTGAGCCTCCATCACGCGAGGGCTGGTGTAGTTTTCTGATGCAATCAGTTCAATGTGTTCTTCTTGACGCGTTGCTTCAGCAGTAATTGCATTTGCTATTTCATCATCAAAGCCAGCTATAGTCATATCACGAGTAAACATTCATCGCCTCTATCATTCAGGAAAAAATAAGCCTCAAAACGGTCATTCCCTAGTCATTCTTCAACTCTTGTAATGAGCCATATAGAGTGAACAGAATTTGATCGTTCAAAAAAGCGCCATTTTATACGATTATTGTGTGAACTTCATCAATCATTTTTGTCGAAAATAATGTAACACAAACACTAAGCTGACTAAGCCAACAGCGCCCGCAACAACAAAGGTAGAAAAATACCCCAACATGCCAGCCAAGAGACCTCCCAGAGCCGCCGCCAAACCAGAGACCAAGACTTGAATACTGGCCTGAACGGTAAAGTCTGCACCTTCATGTCCGGAACGACATTGCGCCATCATCAGCGAGAAAAGGGCTACTGTAGACATGCCGTCGACTGCTTGCTCGAATATACTTAGACCATAGACCCCAAGAATCCCAACCCAGTGCAGGTCCACTAGCGTATAGAGAGCAATTCCCACAGCCTGGGCCAAGCCAGCAATAAGCATCATATTCTTTGCCCCCAGACGAAGGTATAAATACCCGCCTAAAGCAGCCCCCAGCAAACCCGCAATAGAAGACCATAAAGTGATCGTTGCCAAGTCCCCTAGCGAGAAGCCACTATCGATCAGCAAGGGCTTGATCATTACCGAGCCTAAGGAGTCTGCCAGTTTATAGGTGATTAGCACCAATACCCAAGCAAGCATATTTGAACGCTTAAAAAAGCCCTTATAGACAGTTAGAGGCAATGCCCTAGCCATGCCTTTATCAGCAACACCTGCATCAAAGTTATTGGTCACCTTTGGGTAAACAGGGATAGCTCCAGTGAAGATTGGCAACATTAGTAGAACTAACAACAAGGCCATAAGCTGCATACTCAGACTCCAACCAAAGTGGTCTATCCCTAGTAACAAGCCGCTACCACTTAAAATCATTCCCAACTTAAAACCTGTTACCTGGACACTGTTTCCGATTCCCCTGAAACGCTCTGCTAGAACTTTCACAGCCAAACCGTCGGTTGCAATATCCTGAGTCGCGGCCGAGGTATTCACCAGTAGAATTCCGATGAGAAAAATAACAATCAAGGGGCCAAACAAGCTTTCATAGTTAGACATAGAAGCTAATAAGAGCAATCCGACAAGCAATAACTGCATCGCTACTATCCAGGTTCGATGCACGCCTATACGAGCCCAACCGATACGATCAACATAGGGAGCCCAAATAAACTTTAAAGCCCATGGCAAGGCAAGGAGTTTGATCAGTCCGATATATTCCAGCGACACGCCCTGGTCTCGCATAATGGCCGGAAAAGCATGAGCTAGCACTCCCGAAGGAAGGCCTTGAGAAAAGTACAGCGCAAACAGGACGGCTAGGCTGGCGACGGGCACGTTATATTCTCCTAAATCATCGATCTTGACGAGCAGCTCTTGCCATCAGCGTACTGACAAAGAAGCTCAAATGCGGGCAAAACTATCATCCAAGCGACCTACTTCACAAGCCCATATTTTTGTCTAAATCGTCATTTTTGCTTCACAAAACTGTCACACCCAAAAGCTAGCCTGAGCTCCAAATAAGGTGAGATGCAAAACAGTAAACATTTCGAAACTTTATCGATGCCAGTTAGGAGACACACTATGCAAGCACATGAATCTCAGAACCCGAGCACTTTTGAGCAAGAAAATTCTCTGGAAGCCATCCATGTAGACTTTATGGATATCGCTCACGAACTTCATCAAAAGCAAAGCGAATCAAAGAAAAAAGATCGTGCAAAGCGCCGCTCCCAAGCAAGAAGAGCAATTGAAGATCATCAGGAGAAAAAGCGTTTAGAGGCAGAGCTTAAAGAGTGGTGGGACGATTTATAACGTTCGTTTTGGCCCAATAGCTAGGCGCTACAGGATTACCAAGTCGCCCTCGTTACCTTGGTCCTCAACTGGTCGACGGCCTTCAGTTAAATAAAGAGCATCGTTGTGGAAGTCTACGTATAGGTGGCAGTCCATCACGCTATCGGTTATTTCACTGCTAATGGAAAAGTGACGAACAATCTCTTCACCATCGCAGTGAAAGTGTTTCATATCTGACTTACTCATCACCTCGGGCAAACCGATAGCCAACCGACAATTATGCTGCACCAAGCTATTTTTTATTCTACCTAGAAAACGGTTGGCCAATTCACAATTCCAATCTTCTTGAAAACTTGGGTCACCAATTCTATCTACATCAACTATCGGCATAGTTTACGCTAATAGTAAACGCGGTGTTTTTAATAGCAAAGAAATTGTCAGGTCTTCAGAGCCTGCCGTAATATACGAAGCCATCACTTCTCGGGAATATGAACTTCTATCCGTTACTTCTATTTGACAGCCCAAGCTTTCAAACTGCTTAACACAAGCTGCATCAAATATTTCGGTAATCAGCGCTTTTGCTTGTTCGCTCATAATTCATCTAAACCCAATTTGGCTAGTTGCACCCAAAAAACAAAAGCATACCAAGACTATCCATTTGTTCAGTGTAACCAAAGCATAGCGACTTTCCTATTATTTGCATACTGACGTGAACTTGAAGACATTTCTACTATACTTCTTTAATGCCATCGCACCACGTCACCATATTTCGGAAGTTTGAATGACGTCTCCCAAAAAACTGACTATTGGGCTATTTTTTCTCTGCACTCTACCTTTTTTACCTAATATGCTAGGAATTGACTTTGGCGCTGCGCCGACAAAAGTCGATATAGTGACAACACAAAGCTCGATGCTGGAAGCGCTGCAGGGAGCTATCCTACATACCATTCTCGAATGGAGCGCAATTTCTATTGCCTGTATCGGCGCTATCTTTGCGTTTGTTCATTACTACTATCATCGTAATATTACACTCCCTATCATGGGGCTTGCATTGCTCTCGGCAGCATCGATCGACATTTTTCATACCTTGGCATCAGCAAGAGTGATCGATGCTCAAGCCCAGAACACTGATTTTATTCCTTTTACCTGGGCGCTTTCCCGCCTTTTCAATGCTTCAATCATGACCGTCGGGGCGGCACTAAGCTTATGGGCTTTGTATCACAGCAATAACCCCCCCTGTACAAGCATCTAAAGCTACTTCCTTTAGCGATAGTTTTTTTGTTGGTTCGGCCTTCGTAAGTGTTTATCTAGCCTCGGTGAGCGAAAACCTACCGCAAACCACTTTCCCTGGCGAATTGATAAGCCGCCCCTATGACATCCTTCCACTAGCGACATACTTATTAGCCGCCACATTGTTCTGGACCTGGTTTCAGAAAGAACGCGACCCCGTCAGCCTGGCGTTTTTATTAAGCTGCATTCCAGAGTGCCTAACCCAACTGCATGTGGCATTCGGCTCTACGCAACTTTTCGATAACCATTTCAATATCGCTCATATACTGAAAATTGTTGCTTACCTTTCTATGCTAGCAGGCATAACTCGCAGCCTAATTTTCAACACCGCCACCTCATCAACAGATAGCGGCCCCCGCGAAACACCCCCTCTTACACATCAACATATCAGAACTTCAAAAACTGAACGTGCGAAGCGCCCTATAAGTCTACTAATCCCCTCAGTTACATTCTCTTTAACACTCATTGTCGGCACCATCATCAGTATTTCTGTGTATCTGGATCATATCGCCCAAATAAAGAAAAAGAACCTACAGGAGCTTGAGCACGAAGCTGAGATGCTTGAGTCGAGCTATCAATCCATATTTCAAAGAAGTGCCCAAGACTTAGTTTCCCTGGGCAAGCACTATGCCATTCAAGCCTATGTGCAAGGAGGCATCACTGAGTCTGAGCCAGTCAATCGCACTCTCGAACACTACTTGCTTTTAAATCCAGGCGTAGTAAATATCAAGCTAGTCGCCAAAAGACCGGACAGTGTAATTGGCTGGGAAGTTCTTTATACAAGCCACAAGGCTGACAGCAAGAGCGGAGAGGAAAGCTCAGACACCTTTCTAACAAGAGACCTAGCTACACTGAAGCAAAGTGGCAAGTTAAAATCGGGGGAGATTTACTTTTCTGATATCTACCTAAGTCCAGATCTAGTTGAGCTGGAAACAGAAAAGGTCTTTTCAAGCGTTTCAAACGCGTTATTCAAGGTTCTGGACGATACAGCCAGCTATGTATTAATCGCAACGCTTAAGCCAATGGCTATTATCTCTGGTTTGCCTCGCTACAATAGCAATAGACAGTTCTATATCAGTGACGCTGAAGGTGAATATCTTTATCAGGAAAGCTCTTCAGATAATAGTTCATCATCACATGATAAAAACTTACTTAGAGATTTCCCCGAGCTCACTCAGCACTTTCAGTCAGGCACCAACAAGCTGACGTTTACGCAGTTAAAAGACAGTACCAATACTAAATACTCTGCGTATTACAAAGTATTAAAAGGTGGTGCGACTTATGGCAGCCCACAACTCCATATTCTACTATCATCCTCACATCAACAGCTTGCATTAGCTCTGGAAGGAACTCGCAACAAAAGCCTGCTTATAGGTTTATCGCTAGCTTTAGTTGCCTTAACGGCTGCCATTTTAATCTCTCGCAGAATTACCCGCCCTCTCTCGAGATTGACTGAAACACTCGAACGCTATGAGCAAACAGGCGAAATTGACTACCTACCCGTGAACGAGAATAACGAAGTAGGTATTTTTGCCAGAAGCTTTCATAAAGCCCTACAGAATATTGACGCCTCAATAAATGAACTAAATGAGCAGAAATATGCCTTGGACCAGGCTTCCATTGTCTCTATCACAAATATAAGAGGAGACATCACTTATGTGAATGACAAATTCGTCGAAGTAAGCGGATACGAGCGTGAAGAGCTGCTAGGCCAAAATCATCGAATTCTTAACTCTGGCTATCATGACAAAGCCTTCTTCGGCCAACTTTATAAAACAGCTGCTAAAGGCAGCGTATGGCGAGGCGAAGTCTACAACAAAGATAAACATGGTCAGAATTACTGGATTAGCAGCACTGTCATTGCCATTAAAGATATGAACGGCAAACCACAAAGTTATGTTGCCATTAGCTCGAACATTACTGGGAAAAAATCAGCCGAAAGCGAACTCATTACTGCAAAAGAAAATGCTGAACAAGCTGCAATTACGAAAAGCGAATTCCTCGCAAGCATGAGCCACGAGATCAGGACACCGATGAATGGCGTTCTGGGCATGCTGGGACTTCTGCTTAACTCCAAGCTTGATACTCAACAAAGGCACCGGGCTGAAATAGCGCAAAATAGCGCACAGTCGCTACTTACACTAATCAACGACATTTTAGACTTTTCTAAAATAGAAGCAGGCAAACTAGACTTGGAGCACCTTCTATTTAACCCGAAAAAGTAAATTGGCGATCTTGCAGAGTCTCTTGCCCAGCAAGCTCAACTACAAGAGCTAGAACTGATCGTCGACTTAAGAGGGTTAACCCTGTCAAAAGCAGTAGGAGACCCCGGCAGGATCCGCCAAGTCGTTACCAATCTTGTCAACAATGCAATCAAATTCACCAGCCAAGGTGAAGTCGTTATTTCTGCTCGGCTTACGGAGCTAAACGCAAATCTGCTTCAACTAGACATCGATGTGACTGATACAGGTATAGGAATCCCGCCTGAAAAAGCCGACTCGCTGTTTGAAGCCTTTAATCAGGCTGACGCATCAACTACCAGACAGTTCGGCGGCACAGGTTTAGGACTGAGCATTGCCAAGAACCTATGCTTACTGATGGGCGGCACCATTTCCGTTAAGAGCATTCCAGGAGAAGGCAGCAATTTTTCGAGCTCAATGTTGCTGAAGACTAGCGATCAAGCTGAGTTAGTCAAACCGACAATAGATATAAGCCAACTAGAGATTCTGATCGTTGATGATAACACGACTAACCTAGAGGTACTCCGAGGTCAGCTTGACCTATGGGGAGCTAAAGCCATTGAAGCGAGCTCTGGCTCCGAAGCACTAGAACTATGCCAGCAACGATATAATGACGAAAGCAAGAGGCCTTTCGATATCGCCCTGTTAGACATGCAAATGCCAGAAATGGACGGAGCAGAGCTGGGGCGAAAACTTAGTCACGACGAACGTTTTCAGTCGATGAAACTTGTTATGATGACCTCAATGACCTATCAGGGAGGTGCACAGGAAATGGCCGATATTGGCTTCGATGCTTATTTCCCAAAACCTGCGACTACCTCTGACCTATTTGATGCGTTAAGTATTTTGGCGGATGACGGTCAAGCACTACAACAAGCTCAACCTCTGATCACCTCTGAAAGCATTAAGACCTACTCTACGAAGGATTCGAGACAAATAAAATGGCCAGAAGGTACCCGTTTATTGATCCTGGAGGATAATTATATTAACCAAATGGTAGCCCTCAGCACGTTAAAAAACATTGGCCTACACGCGGATGTCGCTGGCAATGGCCTGGAAGCAATTAGCAGTTTGATACAAACCACCGCCAATACCCCACACACTTTAATCCTTATGGATTGTCAAATGCCCGAAATGGACGGCTATGAAGCCACTCGAGCTATTCGCGATGGCAAAGCTGGACAGTTCTACACCGACATTCCGATCATTGCGATGACAGCCAATGCAATGCAAGGAGATAAAGAAAAGTGCTTGGCTGCCGGTATGAACGCCTATCTAAGCAAACCAATTTATAACGACGCACCAATTTCTACACTCATTAGTTATGTGTGTAACAACAAACCTGAATATGAAGACGCACCTATGCCTCAAGATGATACAAGCACCAAACCCAACGCTACTGCTTCAACTAGCGAGCAAGATACCCCTACCCACTGGAACCCTGACGGTCTAAGAGAGAGAATCTACAATAACGATGATTTATTCTCTGCATTGCTGAATAGCTTCCTTAGTGACAGCCCGAAGCACTCTGAAGATATTCTAAAGGCCTGTAACGAATTAGATCTAAAAGCGCTTAAAGCCATTTCACACCTTCTCAAAGGTGTCTGCGGGCAACTTTGCGCCGACAAGCTCCAAAGTCTCTGCGCTGCCATTGAACAGGTTTCTCTAAGACCTATTGAGCAAGTAGATAAGCACGAACTTGAAGGACTTCATGTAGAGTTCACAACAGAGTTAAGCTTGCTCGAACAATCATTTACTGAAGCACTCGACCATAGTACTGCATCGACCAGCGACGAATCAGATGAAACACTCTCTAATGACGAGTTTATAAACCAACTAAACACGCTTCAAAACAAGCTTGAACAATCAGATTATATCGACCCAGACAGTTTAAGCCTCCTTAAAACAGCCTTCCCCGATAGGCAGGAAATCCAAAATTTGGTCATAAAACTCGTTGAAGAAATCAATTTATTTGACAATACGGCAGCATCAACGACACTTAAAGAGATATTGGCTCTGATTCAGACCTCATAACCAGACTGGCACCTAATAAATGGCCCCTCAAATATCGAGCGAGAAACAAGGAAAGCCAACCGTCCTCATTGTTGATGACGCGCCCGCTAACGTCCAAATTCTCGCTCTCATGTTCCGCGATCTTTATCAGGTCAAAGTCGCTACTTCTGGAGCAAAATGTCTGGAAGTCGCTCGTACAGAGCCCCAACCCGAGCTCATTCTACTTGATATCATGATGCCTGATATGGATGGCTTTGAAACCAGCAAGCACTTAAAAGAAGATGAAGAGACGGCTGGCATCCCCGTTATTTTTGTTACAGGCCTTCAAGACTCGCACGATGAAGAAAAAGGCCTTAAGCTAGGCGCCGCCGACTATATTCGTAAACCAGTGAGAGAAGCGATTGCAATCTCGCGCATCAACACACACATCACATTGAAGCAACAGCGCCAAAGGTTAGAAGAGCTTGCGCTCACCGACCAATTAACAGGCCTTTATAACCGGCATTATTTATTAGCCGTAGCTGAACAAAAAGTCGCTAGCGCCAAACGTCATGGCCATCCATTAAGCTTAATGATGGTTGATATTGACCACTTTAAACAAATTAATGATCAGCACGGCCACCCGGTTGGCGACCAGGTTTTAAGTACCTTTGGTGAATTCCTACGCACCCAATACCGAAAGGAAGATCTTGTAGCCGTGCGTTTTGGTGGCGAAGAGTTTGTGGTACTCCTGGAAAACTGCAGCCTTGATCAAGCAACGATGCGCTCGGACCAAATCCGAAAAGATGTAGAAGCACTTAAGCCAGCTGGACTCTTAGTCACAGCGAGTATCGGTGTAGCTGAACTACATCAGGACGAGAATGACTTTCAATCACTACTAGCCCGTGCAGATAAAGCCGTCTATAAAGCAAAATATGACGGGCGAAACTGCTTTAGAGTCAATGACGACTTTTGATTTTCACTTTAAACACTGCTTGATAAGTGCCGTAAAGGCTTGAACTTTCGGGCTAAAGTGGACATCACGATGCGTCACTAACCATATAGTTGAACGCCATGCACTAGGTGCTGGCAGAAGTAGCTGCAGGTCAGTTTTAAGTTCGGCAATTCGACAATCCATCGCCACGATACCCAAACCATTTTCCGCAGCATCCATTAATATATGGTAGTCGCTGGCACTAAAGCTAATCTGTTCCTTCGGGACCATTTCATTTAACCACTTAATACTCGGAATATTATTCATATTCTGGCAAAAATTAAGAAATCGATGTCCCGTAATATCCTCAAGGCTCTGGAGTTTCCCGTACTTACGCAAGTAGGATTCGCTAGCATAAAGAGCCGATTCAGTATACAATAGCTTCTGTACCACATAATCTGGGTCTTGCGGCTGAGCGCCTGGCCGAATACTAATATGCGCCTCACCATATTCAAGTTTAAAAATTCTCGAATCCGCCTGAAACGAAATGTCCACACCAGGGTGTGCTTTGCTGAATACCTCGATAACAGGCATGATCAAGGGACTCAAGGTCGAAACGCTCGTCAGAACCAAAGGCCCTGTTAGCTGCTGGTCTAGCCCATTAATTTTACTGACCATTCGATCAAGACGTTCTTCGACTTTTGCAGCATCTTGAAACAGAATTTCGCCCGCTTCAGTCGGCGTATAGCCGCGAGAATGCCTATGAAATAACTTACAAGCCAAGTGCTCTTCAATCGAGTCAATGTGCCTAAGAACTGTACTGTGATGAACACCTAAAGACTCAGCGGCCTTGCTAAGCGTGCCAAACTTGGCTACTTGATAGGCTATCTGAATATCACTCCAGCTTTTCATACATATCCCCAAACAATCTATATCTGCGCTTAACGTCACCCGCACAAAATTCGCCACTCTGTGCGTATATGCACACCAACTATGCACTCTACCTATTTTCATGCAGTTTTGCATCAGGTTTAATAAAGACAGTTCAATTCATACGCACTTACTTGAAAGGCCGATACCATGAGCTCAGACAGAACTCTTATTACATTTTCTGGAAGTCTACGCAGCAACAGCTACAACCAAAAAGTTGCTAAGCAAGCACAACAAATAGCTTTAGAGCTTGGCTACGATGCTATCAACATTAACTTAGCAGACTACCCTTTGCCGTTGTTTAATGAAGATATTGAAAACACTGAAACGCCCGCTTCACTGAACGACTTAAGGCGCATATTTTCATCACCAACAAGCATTTTAATCGCGAGCCCAGAGTACAACGGATCATTTAGCGCCGCACTGAAGAATACACTGGACTGGTTATCACGCCCTGACAATAGTGACTCCAATGTCTATCAACCACCATTTAACAGATTTACTGTCGCACTAACTGCTGCCAGCCCAGGCAGCCTAGGTGGCTTAAGAGGACTAGGACAACTAAGAGAAGTCATGACAAATTTGGGGAGTTTAGTTATTCCTCAACAACTAGCTATTGGAGCTGCTTACGAAGCATTCAACGAAGAAGGGAAATTAGTAAATCAAGAAACGGTCGATCGCTTAACCGGATTAGTTAAAACCTTACTAGAAACTGACCAGCGACTACAGAAATAGGAACTACAACCTTATGAACTCAAGGATGAGACTATTTTTGGCTCCACTTCCAAGGCAACGGAAAAAATTGAAGCAATTGAAGCTCTAATATCTTGCGCCAAGGTAAGTATATCTGCCTGATTGCCGCCATCGTGATTGACAAGAACAAGAGCTTGCTTGGCATGTACGCCTACAGGCCCTTGCCGCTTCCCTTTCCAACCGGCCTGGTCGATCAACCAGCCTGCCGCCAATTTAAATTCCCCAGTCTCAAGCTGATAACTCACAAGTCCTGGAAACTTCTTCCTTATGCTCTCTTCTTGTTTCGCCGTAACGATCGGGTTTTTGAAAAAGCTACCGGCATTTGGAAGCTCACTCGGTTCAGGTAATTTCGCCTTACGAACAGCAATAATTTTCTCTCTCACCTGAGATACCATTAAGCTTTCCGCGAGCCCCTGAAAGCCCCTCAGCTCACCATAGTCAAGCTTAAAACAAGGTTTACGTGTCAGCCGAAGTGTAATACTAATGATGCAATAACGATTAGGCTCGCGTTTAAATATGCTGTCTCTGTATGAGAACTGGCACTGCTCATTGCTCAACTCACAAAGCGAAAGCGTCTTAGTGTCGAAAGCTTTCACCGAGACAAGAGAGTCTGAAAGTTCCACGCCGTACGCACCGATATTCTGAACGGGTGCTGCACCAACGGTTCCGGGAATATAGGAAAGGTTTTCTAGCCCAACCAAGCCTTGATTTACAGTACCAGCCACCAAGTCGTCCCAGATCCTACCTGCTTCAACAACAACAATCACATGATCTGTATCGTCATCATGATAGTGAATTGCGTCAAACAATAAACGTATTACAAGTTTGTCTAGTCTCTCGGGCAAAACCAAATTGGAACCGCCGCCCAGGATAAGCAACTCTGATAGTTCATAGCTTCCACCCTGCAAAAAGAGCACAAGCTCTTGAGCATTGTCAAAGCAAAGTTCTTCGCGAGCAACACAAGGTAAAGCCAGGGTATTCAGGCTCTTTAAATCTGCTCCCAAACGCTTATTCATCAAGGAATGCAACCATTAAGCGAGCGCTTCCTCTGTCAGAGCATTCAGCAAACCTTCACTTGCCGACTCAGCTAAATCAAGCACATGTGAAAAACCGGCAGTGCCACCAAAGTAAGGATCTGGCACTTCACTTTCAGGGCAATCACTGAAGTCTAAAAACAGCTTTAATTTATGCTGAGACTCTTCTGGACACATGGCTTGCAAGTTTTCCAGATTGGCCTTATCCATTGCAATAATATGATCAAAGGCTTCGAAGTCAGAGAAAACCACCTGACGTCCTTGAATTCGGCTTAAGTCATACGAACGGCTTAACGCATGCTTTTGTGTTCGAGGGTCTGGAGCTTTCCCTTCATGCCAACCCGCTGTACCGGCAGAATCCACAAAAAAGTGCTCCTTTAAACCAGCCTGATCAACACGAGACTGAAAAACACCTTGAGCAGTGGGTGAGCGACAGATATTTCCTAAACAAACAAACAGGATCTTATGCATAATTCCCAACTCGACTAAAAAAATTAAGAAAAAGAGAACATCATACCGCTAAAAGGTTTCTAAGATATTGCAGATCTGTTTCAGTATCGACCCCTGGAGGAGGGCTCTCCAAAGCTTGTTCGACATGAATGCTAACACCGTTAGATAAGGCTCTCAATTGCTCTAAACTTTCAAGCTTTTCAGTCATACTCGGCGGCCAATTCACATAAGCATTCAAGAAACCCACTCGGTAGGCATAGATACCGATATGGCGGTAATAGCTAGCGCCATCAGGTATCGCCGTTAAGGCCTTAGGATCTGAAAACTGATCACGACACCATGGTATCGGGGCACGACTAAAATAATTTGCCATACCATTGAGATCAAACACCACTTTTACTGCATTCGGATTAAAAACATCTTCTACTTTGACTATCGACTCACACAAAGTTGCAATGCCGGCACCTGGGGCTAATGACAAGTTCTTAGCAACCTGATTAATCACCTTTGGCGGAA